>JBJENU010000195.1:0-2160 GCA_051880355.1 Lachnospiraceae bacterium
GTTATTGCAGTAGAGATACATAACCATTATGATAAAAGTTCAGATATCTGGTTTGCAATGAACGAGATGACATTTGCAACAGATACAATTCTTATTGATAGTAATCAGCAGTGGAAGTATCTTGATAACAATACTGATCCGGCAGGCAATCCAGAAGATGAAGGATATGTCCGCACTTCATGGACCGCAGAAGGCTTTGATACATCAGGCTGGAAAACAGCTTCCGGCGCTTTCGGTTCAAAACGTGGTAATGCAGTATTTGACAGTACACGTACAGCCACAACAGTACTTGACGGCTGTGACGGTGTTAATAATACTCCGGTATATTTTTTCACGACAACATTTAATATAGAAAATTTGGAAAAATATACCCAGCTTAAGGGTTCTCTTGAGTATGATGACGGAGTAGTCGTATATATCAACGGAGAAAAGGTTGCCGCAGGTCATGACAGTGCCTGTGATGAGAACGGCACACCGCTTAATCATGTTTTTGATTCTAACAGGCAGTATGGAGGTTCTAATCAGGGTCCTGATACACTTGAGATTTCCCTGTTGGATTTGAGTGTCCTTCACAATGGAGAAAACACAATTGCCGTTGAAATTCATAACGGAAGAAAAACAAGCTCAGATGTGTGGTTTTCTTTCAATGGACTTTACCTGTCAACGCAGGAGGTTGAGTATCAGAACAATATAAGCATTTCCATGGGTGCAGATGAAAGTCAGATGAATTTTACATGGTATTCACCACTTGAAAATGCTTCACTATTGTTGGCTGATAATCTGCAGATGACAGATGCACAGATATTTGAAGCCTCTGCAACAGTTGCCAATGACGGACAGTATAGCTGCAAGGCTGTTGCAACAGGTCTTAAACATAATACAACATACTATTATCAGCTGAATAACAACGGAAAGGTTTCTGAAAAATATTCATTTACCACAGGTGGTTCAGGAGAGTTTTCATTTGCCTTTGTGGGTGACCCGCAGATTGGTGCAGGAAACACGGCAAGTGATATAATCGGTTGGGAAAATACACTGAATACTATGGCGGGCAGCTCACAATTTTCAGATATTTCTTTCCTTATATCGGCAGGTGACCAGGTAAACACTGCCTCTGACGAAAACCAGTATGACGGATATCTTGACCATGAGGTCTTAAAAGGTATTCCTGTGGCTACGGCAATAGGTAATCATGATTCTTCGTCTAATGCATACGGACAGCATTTCAATAATGCCAATGAGTCTGATAAGTACGGTGTAACCAATGCCGGAGGCGATTACTATTTTGTATATAATAATGTACTCTTCCTGGTTATTAACAGTAATGCACAGAGTGCCGAGGCGGTAGAGGGCCATAAAGCCTTCATTGAAGAAGCACTTGAGGCTGTCAAGGATAAGAATATAAGCTGGAAGGTGGCAGTTTTCCACCATACATTATTTACTGTGGCTTCTCACGCACACGACGGCTATATAGATAATGAGGGCGGCTTTAAAAATCTGATTATTCCTGTTTTGCAGGAGGCCAACGTGGATGTGGTTCTGATGGGACATGACCATGTTTACTGCAGAACATATATGATGGATGGAAAGACACCAATTAAAGAATCAGAAAATTATGATTATGGCAATAAAACATCATCTGCACCTACAGCAGTAAATGGACAGGATGGCATACTTTACGTTACTGCCAATTCAGGTTCAGGTTCAAAGACGTATGGTATCTTGAATGAAGAATTTGATTTTTCAGCAGTTCAGAATCAGGAAAACAGTGCAAATATTTCTAAGATAACAGTCAGTGATGACAGCTTTGGTATTACAACATACCGTGTATCGGATATGAGTGTAATTGATACATTTGAAATTAAGAAAAACACAGCACAGGATGTTAATCCGATTATTGAGCAGGTATATGGAGGCGGAGGTAAAGGCGAAACTCCTATTGCCGGAAACTTTATTGAGCTTTACAACAATAATTCCGATGAAATAAATCTTACAGGGTATTCTCTGGAATATGAAGGCAGGACAATTTCACTTGAGGGAATTATTCCTGCAAATTCATCTTTCCTGATTACAGGTGCTAAGGAAAATACAACTGACGATTTCCTTACATATGATTTGCCTGAGGCAGACCAGACCTGTGATTGGACAATTAATAACAAG
>JBJENU010000196.1:0-2150 GCA_051880355.1 Lachnospiraceae bacterium
CTTTTAGGTAGGTCGCTTGAGCCTGCTGGTAACAGCAGGTCTAGATAGATGACCATTCAAGACATAACCCGGCTTACAGTCCTGCTCATTTTTTATATTTACGAGGAAATTGCTTATGTTTGGATTTGAGATTTTAAAAATTGTAATTATTCTTGTTTGTTTAACAGGTGCAAGTGTGCTTTTTTATTTTCTGGAAAAGAGAAATCCTGACAATGCCAGAACAGTTAAGAGAAAAATAGAAATTGGTCTGGTATTTGGAATTATATCCATGATGGGCACTGAGTTTGGCGCTACAGTAGATGATTTTACCCTTAACATAAGGGATGCTGCTCCACTTACTGCGGGTCTTATTTTCAGTGGTACCTCCGGCATAATTGCCGGCTTTACAGGCGGTATATGGAGATGGCTTGCCGCCGGCCGGGGTGCCGGTATGTATACAAGAACAGCCTGCACAATTGCCACAATTATGGCTGGCTTCATTGCCGCTGTTATCAGAAAATATATGTTTGATAACAAGAAACCGACGCTGCCTTACAGTATTGGTATAACCGGGGCTGTGGAGGTTATACATATGCTTATGGTATTCCTTACCAATATGGATGACGTGGAGAAAGCCTTCAGTGTGGTAAGGAAAGCAACATTTCCTATGGTAATTGCCAATATCATTGCAGTGGGACTTGTTACAATTACAATAAGTATTTTGGGAAAAGACTGGTCAAGGAAACGCCAAAAGAAGAAAAAGATTGAACAGTCCTTTGCACGATGGCTTCTTGTCACTGTGATTTTTGCGTTTCTTGGCTCAAATTTGCTTACATTTTTTCTGGAAAATGACCTTTCCAAGGATAATGCCAAAACAACCATGGATATTGCAATAAAAGATGTCCAGGTGGATGTCCAGTCTGTTTCAGATAAAAATATTCTGTCTATTGCGTACAACGTTAAAAAAGAAGTTGATGATTTAATTGCAGACGGAGAAATTAGTGACAGCCAGCTGGTAAAGCTTGCTTCCAAGTATGAAATCACGGAAATTAATTATGTGGATAAAAACGGCATAATAATTAATACCAACCATAAGGAATATCTTGGATACGATATGTCAAGCGGAGAACAGTCTGCTGCTTTTATGGAACTGTTAAGAGGTAAAAGCGAGGTTGTACAAAATTTCCAGCCTAACACCTACAACTCAACATATATGAAATATGCAGGAGTGAAGCTTTTCCATGACGGATTTGTGCAGATTGGTTACGGAGCAGAAAAATTCAAGAGTGATTTAAACCAGACCATTCTGGATATCACGGGAGAACGCCATGTTGGAAAGGAAGGTTACATTATTCTCGGCGATGAAAACTGGCAGTCAGTAAGCACCACCCATGAGGAAAACGGCCGCTCTCTTGAGGAATTGGGAGTAGAGCAGGAAAAGCTTAAAAATGGTGACCAGATACTTAAAGGTGAGATTCTTGGAGAACCGGCATATTACTGCCATAAGTATGCTGAAGGGTATCACATAATCGCAGTAATGCCTGTAAGTGAAGTAGAAATGTCGAGAAATCTTAATGTGTATATTTCCAACTTCATTGAAATACTGATTTTCTCAATGTTGTTTGTGCTTATCTATCTTCTGATTAAAAAGCTTATTGTTGACAACATTAATAAAATCAACCAGAAGCTGGGAATGATAACAGAGGGTAATCTTGATGTTGTTGTGGATGTGGAGGAGAATGCGGAATTTGCTTCCCTCTCAAATGACATTAATTCTACGGTTGACACTTTGAAGCATTACATAGATGAGGCAGCGGCAAGAATTGATAAAGAACTTGAATTTGCCAGACAGATTCAGGCAAGCATGCTGCCTGCCAATTTTGAAGCCTTTTGTGAAAACAGACCATTCCGGCTTTTTGCAACCATGACTCCTGCAAAGGAAGTGGGCGGTGATTTTTACGACTTCTTTATGGTTGATGAGGACCATCTTGCCCTGGTTATGGCAGATGTATCCGGAAAGGGTATTCCGGCGGCGCTTTTTATGGTAAGAGCCATGACTAATTTAAGAAATGTTGCCCAGATGGGAAAAGAGCCCCAGGAAATTCTTGCCTATGTCAATAATCAGCTGTGCCAGAACAATGAAGCACAGATGTTTGTAACGGTATGGCTTG
>JBJENU010000197.1:0-9474 GCA_051880355.1 Lachnospiraceae bacterium
AAGACTGCAGTGGGCGACAAATATGTATATGAGTGTATGTCACAGAACGGCTACCGCCTTGGAGGTGAGCAGTCAGGTCATATTATTTTCAGCAAATATGCCACCACAGGCGACGGCATAATAACAGCCCTTAAGATGATGGAGGTTATGCTTGCAACCAAGAAGACCTTGAGCCAGCTTGCCATGCCTGTTGTCATCTATCCTCAGGTGCTTAAAAATGTCCGTGTGTCAGATAAGACTGCGGCACAGAATGATGCTGATGTTAAGGCAGCAGTTAAGGCTGTGGCCGACAGACTGGGCAACGACGGAAGAATCCTGGTGAGAGAAAGCGGAACAGAGCCTGTTGTGAGGGTAATGGTTGAGGCATCAAGCCAAGAACTCTGCAACCAGTGTGTTGATGAGGTAATTAAGGTTATTTCAGACAAAGGATATGTCGTTGCGTAATTTTTTATCATAAACAAACACCACCACACATAAGATACACAAAGGTAATTCTTATGTGAAGGTGGTGTTTTTTTGCGTAAATTTGTTGCAGGACTTGCAGCACTTTTCATTGTGTGTAGCTTGGCAGGTTGCGGTTTTTTTTCAACATCGGAGGAAAAGGTTGGAGAAGTGGAATATACAGTTGTGGAAGACAGGGACTTGCCGGATGAATTAAAAAGAATTATAGATACAAAAAAGGATAAAGAACTTCGTATGACCTATGCAACTAAGGAATACACCTACATAGTTGCCGGCTATGGCGAGCAGCCGACCAGCGGTTACAGCATATGCGTAGATGATTTATATGCCAGTGAGAATGCAGTTGTGGTAAAACTGAGTCTTTTAGGGCCGGGCAAGGATGAGAATATCACACAGGTAAAGACAACACCATACATTGTAATAAAGGTGGAGAGGACTCAGTATCCGGTAATTTTTTATTTATAGTTTTAAGGGGGATTAATTAGTGGAAATTAAATCAAAAAACATTCATCAGGAAGAGAGAAAAGGAAAAAACAGTCTTTTTGTTACATTGGATGAGGATTTTAATGTGCCTGACACAAAGCCGGATATGGAGTACATATTAAGACAGTGGGGAGAGGTCCATCAGGAGCTTATCCGCTGTGAGGACGGCAAAGTGGGAGTCTCTGCAAGACTGGAATTTGCTGTTATGTATCAGGGAAGCAGACTTGACAACTTAAATGGTGGCATCGATATTAACGAAAAAGTCAATGTTGACGGAATTACTGCTGATGCCAAGCCGACTTGTAATCTTAAGCTTGAAGACCTTACAATCAAAATGATTCATTCCAGAAAAATCAGCGTGAAGGCTGTTGTGGAAATTGAGATTGTGTGGGAAGAATTGTGCGATTACCAGATTGGCAGTGAGGTGGATAATGAGGGCCAGGCGCAGGTTCTTGGCGAAAACATTGATGTCGCACAGCTTAAAGTAATGACTAATGACTCAATTCGCGTAAAAGAGGAAATAGCTCTTCCCGGAGGTAAGCCTAATATAGGAAGGATTCTCTGGAAAGAAATAAATCTGTGCCATGTGGAGGACAGAATGCAGGAAGGAGGCGTAAGAATCAGTGGCGAGATAAAGTCCTTTATTATATATGAGTCGGATAATGAAGAAGGCACAATTTCGTGGCTTGAGGCATCAACCTCCTTTGACAATACTGTGGAGGTTTCGGGAATTACATCGGATATGATTGGAAAAATAAAGGCTGTTCTTGAAAGTGCTGCAATTGACATAAAGACTGACAGCGACGGAGAAGCAAGGCTTTTTGTCCTTGAAGCCATAATAAATGTGTCAATTAAGGCATATGAGGAAATATCTTTACCCATGATTAAAGACTTATACGTGCCTCTCAAAAATGTAACTCTAACAAAAACACCTGTCAGACTCAGAAAGCTTGCAATGAAAAATAATGCCCGCTGCCGTTGCAGTAAACGGAGTAAAATCAACAGCATGAGCAGCACGGATGGTTCAATTCTGTCTGTCTGCAACGTAAACGGCAACGTGAGAATTCAGATGGTAAGCCGCGTTGATGAAGGCATAGAGGTTAACGGACTGGTGGATGCAAAAGTATTTTTTGTTACAGCAAGTGATGGTATGCCTTGGGAGTCTGTATCAGTCACTTTCCCATTTTCACATATAATTGAGTGCAGAAATATGAGCGAAAAATGTACCTTTGATGTTGAAGGCGGGCTTGAGGACATTAGTTGTATGATGGTTGGAAACGATGAAATAGAGTTCAAGGCACTGATTGGACTTAATGCAATATGTTTCGATGAAGTCGGGGTGGAATCTCTGGAATCAGCACAGGTTCTTGAAATGGATGACCGTGACTATATGGCAATTCCGGGTATGATTGGTTATGTGGTAAAGGACAATGATACACTCTGGAGTATCGCCAAGAAAAGCCACACAACCTGCGAAAAAATTAAGAGTATTAACAAGCTTACCAGTGACAGAGTCAATTGTGGTGATAAGCTGCTGCTGATTAAGGAAAGCAGATAAAAAGGAGGCTGTAAATAAACTATTTGAAAGAACGCTCTCGCTTAGTTTATTTACAGCCTGAAATTTTTAGATTATGAAATTCTTAGTTCTCCTCGAACCACTTGTCAAACTTGTCGTTGACAGCCTTCAAGGTGTCATTAGAGATAGATGGGAGTTCTTTGCCCCAAGTTTTGGTGGCTTCCTTGAAGCCCTTTTCAACCGCTTCCTTCATCTGCTCCATCTTTTCCTTGTCGCCGCCGCTTAAAGCCACGGCAAAATCAAAGATTCTGTCAGATGTCTGCTTAACGCCCCAGTAACCATCCTCTGAAATATCTTCCTTAGCCTGGGCGATTGTCTCAGGGTCAGCAGTAAAGTTGCCGCTTGCAAGCTGCTTCCACATATCATCAGCTTTGCCGATTGTGATTCCCTGCTTAGAGAACATCTTCTCTACCAGAGACTGCATCTGCGCAATACGCGCATTAGAGTCTGCCTTCATCTGCGCAATTAATTTTGCGTTGGCGCCCTTAGTCTTAACTGATGTGCCATCAGCTGCCTTCTTAGATGAAGCTTCGTATACTGCCGCTTTTTCGGTATCTGAACTAACCTTAGCTTCAGTATTGCTGCCAGAAGCCTTAACCTTACTGTCGTAAGCTGTGTAGCCTGTGGCTGTTGAGTTACCAATTCCATTTACACTCATTAAATTATCCTCCTTGATAAATTTTTTGTATATATATTGTAATACATATATCGGTTATTTGCAAATAAAACTTGAATAGAAATCAAAATTTTGTAAACAATATTTACAAATTTAAAATAGTCGGTGGGGATTTTTATGAGTGAAGTTGTTTATATTAATTGTGCAAAAAACAGTAAGGTAAAAGAAAAGAAGGTTGTTATCAGCGATGTGGCAACTGTATGGTGCAAGGATAAAAGCAAATCAAGCCGGATAAAAAATGAAAAGCTTTTTCAGGTTCCCGACGTGAAGAAGGGAAGATACTGTATGGACATTACGGATGTTTTTGAGGTTATTTATAAAATATATCCGGATGTACAGGTTGAATCCACCGGTGAGAGTGAGTTTATAATAGAATATGTAAATAAAAAGCCATCAATACCATGGGAGTGGACGAAAGCCATAGGAGTGGGGATTGTAACTTTTATTGGAAGCGTGTATGCCATTATGGCGTACAACAATGATGTTGGCATAAGAGAAATTTTTGACCGTGTCTATGAAATTTTTACGGGGGCGCAGCAGGGAGTCCTTGAGGTATGCTTTTCAATCGGAATTTTTCTGGGAATTGTTATTTTCTATAATCATGCGGGAAGATTGCGTCTGACTGATGACCCTACACCACTTGAAGTACAGATGCGTTCCTACGAAAATCAGGTAGATGAGGCAATTTTGAAAAATAACGACAGGGGGCCACATTAATGCAGAATATTTTAGTGGGATTTTCAGGAATTTGTGCAGGTGCCATAACGGCCGCAGGTATATTTGCATTAATAACAACGCTGGAAATTATTAACAGGTTTGCAGTGGCCACAAGAACGGCATCATTTTTATTAAAATATGAAAATGTAATAATTGTGGGAGTCACAGCGGGAAATATTCTGTCCCTGTACAACATACACCTTCCCGGGGCAAGCTGGGGAATTGGAATATTTGGCATCTTTTCAGGTATGTATATAGGCTGCTTTGCAGTGGCACTGGCGGAAGTGCTTCAGGTAATTCCTGTTTTTGCAAGAAGAAGCAGGCTTAAATTTGGTCTGGAAATAATTATACTTGGGCTGGCACTTGGAAAATCAATTGGCGGAATAATTTATTTTTTTGGAGGATTTTAAAATGGATGAACAGGATTTGTCAAAACAGAAGCGAAATGAAAAGTATAACGAATATGTTGAGCAGGTAACGCCTAAATATAACTGGGCGTTAAAATGCGCAAAAGCCTTTGTAACCGGCGGAATTATATGTGCGGTGGGACAGGGTATTTTGTGGTTGATAATGAGATGGGGAGTACCTAAGGATGAGGCCGCCCTGTGGACAACTCTTGCCCTGATACTGGCAAGTGTGCTTCTCACAGGCTTTAATGTATATCCTAAAATCGCCAAGTGGGGCGGTGCAGGAAGCCTTGTACCAATAACCGGATTTGCCAATTCTGTGGTTGCACCGGCTATTGAATTTAAAAAAGAGGGCCAGGTTTTTGGCATAGGATGTAAAATCTTTACCATCGCCGGCCCCGTAATTCTGTATGGAATTTTAAGTAGCTGGATTCTCGGAATTATTTACTATATAATTTCTTCATTTTAACCAGAAGAGGAATTACCATAATAATCCAGACAATTGGTTCGGCAATAATTACGCCCCAGTAGCCTATTGCCGGAACTAAAAAAGCCGAAATCAGAACTTTGCCGATTAGCTCAAGGGAACTTGAAAAAATAGGGGTTCTGGTATCGCCGAAGCCCTGCATACTGTTTCTGAAAAGGCAGATAACCGCCGGCACAAAATACAGTGAAGTATTGACACGCAGATATAAAGAAGCAGTGTCAATTACTTCGCTGACATCGGTTGCGGTAATGAGCCTTATTATTGTCGGGGCGATTGTAAAGGCTGCAATAATTACAAGGCAGCACCATCCGAAGGTTAAAAGGATGGTCTGCTTGATTCCGGTTTTAATCCGGTCCATCCGGCCTGCACCAAGATTCTGTCCGCAGTAAGTTGCAAGGGTTGCCCCAAATACGGAGAATGGCAGCATAAAAATGGAGGTGGCCTTGCGGGCCGCAGTGTGGGCAACAATGATGTTGGTTCCCAGAGTGTTAATGCTGGTCTGCAGCGCCACAGTTCCAATGTGTACAAAGGAAATCATAAAGCCCATGGACAGACCATTGTTGAGCAATTTTTTAATTATGGTCTTATCAAAATTAAAATCTGATTTTTCTAAATGCAATTCCGGATATTTTTTTCTCATATATATCAGACACAAAATCGCAGAAAATCCCTGAGAAATCACAGTTGCAGTTGATGCACCTGCAACGCCCATATCAAATCCCAAAATAAATCCGTAATCCAGTCCGATGTTAAGAACGGCTGAAATAATCAAAAAAATAAGTGGCGTAACGGAGTCACCGATTGCCCTGAGAATTGCGGCACATATATTGTAAAGCGCCGATGCAATAAGTCCTGCAAAAATTATTCCGATATAGCTTGCCGACTGGTCAAGGAGGTTATGGGAAATATTCAGAAAGCCTAAAATCTGCGGAAGGAAAAGCAGACCTGCAACGCTGATAAAACCTGTAATTGCAAGGCTTAGGGTAAATGTTCCTGCCACTGCTCTTTTCATATTTCTGGTGTCGCCGGCACCGAAAAATGTGGCCACAATAATTGCAAAACCGCTGTTGATTCCGTTAATCAAATTAATCAGCAGGTCGCTCAGAGAAGTGGTTGCACCCACGGCAGCAAGGCTTATGTCTCCTAAGGTTGAGCCTACGATTCTTGTGTCAACAAGGCTGTACATGAGCTGAAAAAGCTGACCTATGAAAAGGGGAATTGCAAAGGTTATAATTAGTTTTAGGGGCTTGCCCTGTGTTAAATTCTTCATAACGACAATGATAGCACTAATACCTTGACTTTGCAATTATATTATGTTATATACATAATACGAAATTTTTGGTGTGGAGGTCAGTATGCAGAGTAAAAATATAGAAATTTTCAGAAGCGCGCCTGTTGGCAGGGCGGTTCTTACCAACGTAATACCTTCTGTTGTAAGTATGCTTATGGTGCTTATTTATAATCTGGCAGATACATTTTTTATAGGGCAGACAAAGGACCCTTTGATGGTTGCCGCGGTTTCAGTGGCAACACCGGCTTTTCTTCTGTTTATGGCCGTGGGTATGCTTTTTGGTATTGGCGGTACTTCACTTATATCAAGAATGTTTGGTGAAGGAAAGGGTGAAGAGGCCCGCCATGTGTCTTCTTTTTGTTTCTGGACAGGTCTTACAATCGGCATCGTTGCAATGGTGGGTATGATTTTCTTTGCCCAGCCGGTGTGCAGAATGATTGGTGCCAGTGATGACACAGTTGGGTATGCATCCCAGTATTTATCAATTGTGGCAATAGGAATTCCATTTCTTATCATAAGCAATATTTTCAGTAACGTTATCCGTGCAGAGGGCAAGGCTCAAAAGGCCATGCTGGGTATGATTATCGGTAATGTGATTAACATCGTGCTTGACCCTGTTATGATTCTGCTATTTGGATGGAATGTGGCAGGTGCTGCCATAGCAACAGTGCTTGGCAATGTTTTTTCTGCCGCCTTTTACTGCATGCATCTGGTTTCAAAAAACTCACAGCTATCCATCCGTCCCGGGGATTACAGTGCAAAAGGCAAAATTGCAAAAGGCGTACTGGCAATTGGTATTCCGGCATCACTTAACAGTATTCTGATGAGTTTTTCAAATATTGTAATTAATAAGTTTATGCAGGCTCACGGTGATTTACAGCTGGCAGGTCTTGGCGTGGCCATGAAGGTTAATATGATTGCGGTTATGCTCCTTATCGGTGTTGGCACAGGTATCCAGCCACTTCTTGGATATTGCTTTGGAGCCGGAAACAAAAAGAGATATAATTCAGTTCTGAAGTTTTCACTGCTGCTTGCATTTGGACTGAGCTGTGTAATGACTGCCATATGCTACCTTGGGGCAGCACCGCTGGCAAAAGCTTTTTTGGATAATGAAGAGGCCTTTGGATATGCATTTTCGTTCTCAAGAATTTATATTATGTCGGGGCCGATTCTTGGAATTCTTTTTGTTTTTATGAATGCAATCCAGTCAATGGGTGCAGCAATTCCGTCCCTTATTTTGTCAGTAAGCCGCCAGGGAATTATTTATTTCCCAATTCTTTTAACTATAAGCGTGGTTAGCAACACGCCGGAGCATCTGGCAATGACCCAGCCTATGACAGACTATATTGCGGCGTTCCTTTCAATAGTGTTGTTTATTATTGCCTACAAGCGCCATTTTGTGGTGTCAAAAGAAAATTTTGACAAGGTTAATTAAATGTGGTAATATGCCGATAGAGTAAATATAATTTTACAAGGAGGTACATAAAAATGGAAAAGCTTAATCCACTTTTTCCACTCAACAGAAGTGTGAACTCAGCTAACGTTATGAGCCTTGTGGTTGCAATTGTTATCTACGTTGTAGTTGCAGCAGTTCTTGGCGTATTACTTGGAGTACTTGGAGGAATCCCTGTTGTTGGATTTGTAGTAGGTATCGTTAGCACACTCATATGGATTTATGAGGTGGTAGGTATTGTACTTGCTATTTTGACATTTATTAAATAAGTAAATTAGTATTTTTGTGGAAGAGAGCAGGCATTGTGGCCGGCTCTTTTTTGCTTTATAGGATTAGGGTGTCAAAAGGTCACTGACCTTTTGACACCCTAATCCATGTTGATAAAATTCCCGCACATGGAAAAAATAGGACCAGGCTTCACTTTGGATTCAAAATAGCAGCATTAAATTTTCAGAAGTTATTGGATTATACCAATAGCTTAGTAGAATGCGCTTACAAAAAGAAAATAGCATAAATCAAGGATAATGAATCAGGCTTTAGACTATTCAATAACATCATTTTTACCAAATCCAAAACAATTCGTGTTAAATTTTCAAGGTACAAACAAAATCCAATATTTATTAATGTGTCTTTTGACACCCTAATCTGTATAGGAAACTTCGTTCCTATACAACAAAATGCTTTGCAAGGATTGGTGGGGGTGAATATGGGCATTTCGGATTCAGTGCTATATCGTATGGGAAAGAAGGTTCCTCTTACTGTAGCGGATTTTCGGAAGTTTGTCACACATAGAGTAATTAATGCAACCCAAGCAGCACAGTTGCTTGGGTGTTTCAGACAAAATATTATTGATTTGACAAGGCGAGGTAAACTGTATCATCTCAAAGCATCTGACAAGAATACATTGTACTTGAAGAGTGAGATATTAAAGAGAAATTGACAATAGGAATATGTATTTGCATGGATAGGTAGGGCTGAATGAAAGGTGATAGATGGCTATAGCAGATTCCCTTTCTACGATGAAAATAACATTGCCAACAGATACAACGATATCTGTCGGGTGCCGATGATGAATATTACACCTTATGGGGCATTTGGATATATTGGTCACTATGAATGTGTACACACATATAGGATTTGATGATGCAGAGGAAGAACTGAAACGGATGGAAGAATTCAGAAAGGCACAGGCGGAGGTTGGGAAGAATGAAAAAACGATGTCACAGAAGATGTTCAAGGTTGTGTAGTACAGAAGAATGGTAACGCTCTGGATTTAGTTCTTGGGCGTTATTTTTGTTGAAAAAAATCGCTTCTGGGGATATAATATATTTTGGATATTTTTACATAGAGGAGAAGTGATTATATTTATGAAAAAGTATGAAATGCCACCTACAGAAGAAAATCTGATAGAAACCTTGTATAAGGATACCATCAATAGAAATAAAGATATTGTCTATTTTTATAATATTTTGCAAGCTCAAGAATCAGCGAGTACAATCGCAATTGATGGAAGATGGGGAAGCGGTAAAACTTTTTTTGTTCGTCAAACCAAAATGGTTATCAATGCGTTAAATCCGTCATGTGATATGGACGAAGAGAAAAAAGCAAAGGCTACGATTAGGCTTCCTTTTCCTAAGAATGATGAAGAAAAGGAAAATTATAGTATAGCTGTATATTATGATGCTTGGGAAAATGATAATGATACTGAACCAGTATTATCATTAATTTATGAGATTACAAAGCAATTGAGTGTTGATTTTTCCTTATCTGATAAAAGTATTGTTAAAACAGCAGGAGCAATCATTGAAGCGATAAGTGGTCATAATGTTAATGGAATAAAGGATGCACTTACATCAGAAGATCCATTTACAAAGTTTAAAGAGCAGAAAGATGTAGAACAAAAAATTAAAGATTTTTTTACT
>JBJENU010000198.1:0-2141 GCA_051880355.1 Lachnospiraceae bacterium
TAGCCTCTGTTCTTGCGAGAGAACCGCCCCATGTAAGGCCCTTACCTGTAAGAACACCTTCAAATGTTCCCTGGATTCTCTTGTACTGACCGAACATATAACCGATTTCTCTTGCGCCTGTACCGATATCACCGGCCGGAACATCTGTGTCAGCGCCGATGTACTTACAAAGCTCTGTCATAAAGCTCTGGCAGAATGCCATAATTTCTCTATCTGATTTGCCCTTAGGATCGAAATCAGAACCACCCTTACCACCGCCGATTGGAAGTGTTGTAAGTGAGTTCTTGAAAATCTGCTCAAAGCCTAAGAACTTAATAATACCTAAATTAACTGATGGATGAAGTCTGATACCGCCCTTGTAAGGTCCGATAGCGTTATTGAACTGTACACGGAAGCCTCTGTTAACCTGAACCTTACCATTGTCATCAACCCAAGGAACTCTGAACATAATCTGTCTGTCAGGTTCAGTAATTCTCTCAAGAATTGACTCTCTTCTGTAAAGCTCCTCATTGGCATCAACTACCGGTCTGAGAGACTCAAGTACTTCTTTAACGGCCTGTAAAAACTCAGGCTGATCTGCATTTTTCTTAGAAACTAATTCTAATACCTCATCAACGTATCCCATTTTATATCTCCTTTTCGTTTCGCCCCTTGGCGTATATTTTATTGATGTTTAAATTATACCTGACTAAATTAAATATATCAAGTTTTTTCTTGATTTTAAGTTTCATTTTTTAATTATATTTACTTTTGAGTTGCTTTTATTGACTTTCTCATTATTTTTACTTAATTTTATTAATTTTTGACACCTTTTTAACAGCTATATCAAGAAAAAACGAAATAATTATAAGTAAAACGCCTGCAATTGGGTAGAAAATCACCAATTCATGCTCAATTCCGTATATATCAAGAATTCCCTTAACTATCATTCCTACTGTTAAAACAGCCAGTGAAATATTCCACAGACTTAAGCTTAATCTGCAAACCCGTACTTCTTTTTTACTTCTTAATAAAAGCAAACACATAATACACGCAAAAAAGGTAACTGAAAAAGCATATATCATAGAATTGGAGTACACTCCAAAACTAAAATGCTCATAAACAGCGCCAAAGGCTGCCACCAGTGCAGAAACAATTCCATAGCCTGCTGCCGCTTTTGCCAGGTCAACATTAATAACCGATGTATACAATGTCGCTCACACTCCTCTCTTTAATGGTCCTTCCGTTAGTTGTAGGATTGTTAATAACCTTTCCGTCAAAAACCATTGTGGATGAACCGCCGCCATCAAGATTATATGCTGTGTCAACTCCCAGTTTCTGCATAAATTCTGCCAGCTGATGTAATGATAATCCCTCACTGGTGCCGGTTCTTCCGTCTGAAACCACAAAAACATAATGCAGAGGTTCTATCATTCCTATGGCAGTTCTGGGATTACTCTCCATGGCTTTTCCCACCTCTTCATCTGACGTAACAGCAATTTCTCCGTTTTCAAGCAAAGCCGGTCCGAATGCAAGAACCTGAGCAGCTCCCTCATCAAGAATTTTCTGCGCACTTATATCGCTCTCATTAAATATTTTGAATGTTCCGTCTTCCATTACAGCCATATCCTCATTACCGCTTTTAACTTCAGAACGATATAAAACAGAATTCCTTATTACATAGCCTTTAATCTGTGCACCGTAGAAATCCCCATTGATTGCAAGAATTGCATTATGGTCCCCTGCAATACTTGATGTTGTTGCAGTTACGTTCCTTCCGTAAGTATCCTGGGCAAAAGCTGTTTTCAAATACTCAACGTCAGAAATCTCAACATCTGCAACGTATATGGTTGTATCATTTTCACGGTATTCTTCCATTTTTATCTTAATGTTATCATCAATATAGTCATAATTATCTCCGGTTATAATACTATCTGATGTAATACTCTGTGTTGAAACCTGTGTAGACGGCTGTGTATTTTCACTGTACTGCTCATACACAGTCTTATATTTGTGTGGAATAACAAAACTGTCCAGTAAAACATAGACAGTAAAAACGGTCAGGATTATTCCTGCCACTATACCCGTCCGATACTTTTTTAAAAATTTTTTCATAATCTGCATTTTTCCTTATAATAGTTGTTATTATAATCTTAAAATAG
>JBJENU010000199.1:0-9420 GCA_051880355.1 Lachnospiraceae bacterium
CAAAAGCTGCTGCTGTTCCATTTCATGAACTACCGCCGCAGTATTATCAATAGTTGTCATAACGGCAGTTTTTCTGCCATCAATTTCAGTCACTGACACAGTTGTTGTATACGCCCTGTAATATCCGTCTTTTCCCTTTACCGTAGACTTATAATTTTCCTCGTATGTGACGCCCTGCTTCATTCTGCGTAAATTATCCATACACAAAAATTCCCTGAGCCGCACAAAATCATCGGAATTAATATACTTTTCCTGACTCTTAAGCCACTGGCTCCAATCGCCAATTTCTGTCTGCTTCACATGGTAATCTTCAAAATAAATATAATCCGAATGACCTGTCTCCAAATCCACTCTTCGTATGCCTTTATACGTATCAGAAGCTGTCGTTGTAAGAATCTGTTCATAATTATGAACAACCTTGTCCTTCTCTGCCAGGATTTCCTTCTGCTTTTTGCCTGTGTCAACCTGAACATATATTATATATAACAACAATAACACAATAATTACGGCACAGGTTATATAAGTCCCGATTAAATTCTGTAAAATAACATTCTTAAAGGATTGGGAAGGAACTATCTGGATTATGCTCCATCCTGTTCTTTCATTGAAATTGACCCGGGCAATGGCACTGCCACCGGTTGTCTTGAATTTAAAGGTTCCCTTGTTACCACTATTGATTTGATTATAAAAATCCTGCCTGCCGCTTTCAGTCACACCCAGATATGAAAGTATATCGTCTAATCCTGCTTTGCCCTTCAGGTCTGCTGTGGATGCAACAACATTTTTATCAGCATCACACAATACACCTATCATTTCTTCGCCGAAAAAACTGGTCTTAAGCAAAGGTATGACCTTAGTATCCACGCCGACGGCACCCGTAAGAACGCCTGCAATCTCACCTCTGTAATATAGGGGAGTATAAAAATCCAAAAGATACTCACTTGAATACTTAGGATTAAAATTAATCCATATACCTGTATTACCGGCAATACCTTCTTTGTAATAAACCCGGTCACCGGCATCAAACTTTTCACCCTTATCGGTAGTATTCATGCCATCACGGTCAATATACTCAATAAAGTCAAACGGAGTCTGTGGCAGCAATGGTGCAATAACTTCACCCGCTTCCTCAATGACACTGCCGGACATTGTCTGGGATACCATCTGTGATGTGAGCTGTATGCTTGAAAAGGCTGAATCAATGAATGAGTCAACCACTTTGGAAATTCCGTCTGCATTCCGTTCCACTGCGTACTGTGCATAATTTTCTATCTGGCTGTGTGCGGCAGCTGTATACACAATCACAACTGCTGTTATGACAACCACCAGAATACCAAAAATAAAATTGTATTTTCTTATCCCTGAGGTAAGTCTGTTCATAATCTTCCTCCTGCCCTAAATTCTCTCCCCCAGCTTCAGGTTAGGGACGGCATTAAGATCAAGACCGTGTCTTACTCCTGCCATATATTCATAGTATGCTGCAACGCCTATCATTGCCGCATTATCCGTACAAAAAATAGCCGAAGGTCTGTAAAACTTCAGATTATTTTCAGAGCACTTTTCCTCCAGTGCTGCTCTCAATGCAGAATTAGAAGCAACTCCTCCCGCCAGCGCAATACTGTCCATACCGAATTCTTTTGCAGCACTGACTGCACGCGAAACCAGGGCATCAACAACTGCCGACTGGAATGAAGCCACCAAATCTGCTTTATTAATTTCCTCATTCTTCATCTCACATGAATTAATATAATTAAGAACCGCTGACTTAATTCCGCTGAAAGAAAAATCATAGGGATTTCCTTCAACGTGAGCCCTTGGAAATTCTATGGCCTTAGGATTACCTTCCTTTGCAAGCTTGTCAATCTTAGGCCCGCCCGGATATCCCAGTCCTACTGCTCTTGCCACTTTGTCAAAAGCCTCACCTGCGGCATCATCTCTCGTCCTTCCGATTATCTCATATTTACCATAGTCCTTCACAAGAACAAGATGTGTATGTCCTCCTGACACAACCAGTCCCATAAAAGGCGGCTTCAGTTCAGGATTCTCAATGTAATTGGCACTTATATGTCCCTCTATATGGTGTACGCCAACAAGCGGAAGATTCTTGGCATAAGCAATGGCCTTTGCCTGGGCAACTCCCACAAGAAGTGCTCCCACAAGTCCCGGTCCGTATGTAACTCCAATGGCAGTCAGGTCATCAAAAGTCACCTTAGCCTCACTCAAGGCCAGTTCTATAACTGAATTAATCTCCTCCATATGCTTTCTTGAAGCAATCTCGGGAACAACTCCGCCAAAAAGTGTATGAAGCGGCACCTGTGAAGATATAACATTAGATAAAACCTCCCGTCCGTTGCGGACTACAGCTGCCGCAGTCTCATCACAAGAGGTTTCAATTGCAAGAATTATAACGTCGCCTTCTTTATTATTCAAATCAACAGTACCGCAGGCTGTCCTCTCAAGTGTGGCTGCCGTACCTGTGCGTATCATTTCAATGTTATCTGTATTCATATCCGTCTTCCTATTTCAATTCTACTTCATCGCAGGTTTCCCAGTACAAAATTTTCCATTTTCCATCCTGGTCCTTGCGCAGCTTAAAGCTGTGGTATGCACTTACCGTCTCTTTTCCCTGTCTGAGAATATACTTCATCGGAACAATGGCATAATTTTTCTCACGAATTGTTTTGTACTGGATAAGAGAGCTGCTGGCTATTTCAAAATCACCAACAAATCTTCCCAACCCCTGATATGTATCTATATCATTCTTAAGCGCAATTAAAAACTCACTGTCAGTCTGGGTCTTTAATAATTCATCATCAAACAGCAACCTGGCCTTCATACCGAGAACTTCAATCTGCTGGTCTGTAAGCTTGGTCTTATAATAAGCCTGCGTAATCTGGGCGTACAGCTTAACAACCTCTTTCGGGGTCTGCGGGTAATTATTGGCCACATCCAGGGTCAAAAGCCTTGAAAGTTCAGGATTATCAGATTCAATATCGGGAGTTCCCTGTGGTCTGTTTGCCAGATAAAAATAGTAGGAAATGCCAAGCACTGCCAAAATTGCAACAGCAATGATGATTCTTAAATTCTTTTTCAAAATCTTACCCATATGGCATCTCCTTTCCTCTAATCATTAGTCCTCTTCAAAATCAAATTCCTGAGTTCTGCCATCCTTACAGATATGGCTCTCGGGAAATATCCGCCTCACATCATTAAGATATTCCTTTGGATGGACAAGGGACGGGCTGTAATGAGTAAGCCACAGCTTCTTAACGCCTGCCTTAACTGCCATCTCTGCCGCCTCGTACATTGTCATATGCTTGTAGACCACAGCCTTGTCAAGCTTGTCAGGCTCACCGTACATACCTTCGCATATAAACAAATCAGCCTCTCTGGCATTCTCCACAATGCTGTCAGTAGGTCTTGAGTCTGTACAATAGGTAACTTTGATACCCTTCCTTGCAGGGCCGACCACCATATCAGGAGTGTATGTCTTTCCCTCAAATTCTACATTGTTACCGTGTTGCAGCCTGTTCCAGAAATTAACGGGAATACCCAATTCCCTGGCCGCCTGGGCATTGAACTTGCCGCCTCGCTCAATGCTTACGGAATATCCATAACAGGTAACCGTATGATTAACCCTGAAAGCATTAATCACATATCCGTTAATTCTAATCTCCTGCTGAGGCTCTGTAAGTTCAATAAACTTAAGTTCAAATGGGAGCTCCGGCGCAATTGTTCTCAAGGCTCCCACCACCCGCTCAAGTCCCTTGGGACCAATCATGGTAATAGGCTTCGTTCTGTCTGCATTACCTATTGTAAGCAGCAAACCCGGCAGACCACTGATATGGTCTGCATGGTAATGTGTAAAACAAATTATATCTATTGGATTAAAGCTCCAGCCCTTTTCCTTAATTGCAATCTGTGTTCCCTCTCCCGCATCAATAAGCAGACTGCTTCCGTTATACCTTGCAAGCATTGATGTAAGCCACCTTCCGGGCAAAGGCATCATACCTCCGGTACCAAGCAAACAAATATCTAACATAAAAATCTCCAATTTCCGGGCAGTCTCAAAACGCACTCCCCCAGTTAATGATATTATACTACATAATGTAAATTTTTTCCACGGGAATTTTAAATGTTTTGAGAAATTTATCATAACATTCTTCACAAAGGTCAAATCGGTGAATTTCTCCATCCTTTTCCGAAAAATAATCCCACTCAACAGTAAAACTGCTGCAGCCCTCCAGAACAATTCCATTTTTCACATACATCCGCCTGCCGCAGGCATTGCAGTACACTTTTAAAAATTTTGAATTTTCTCTGCCACGCATCTTGACTCTCCTTACCTGAAATAATATAAGCAGTGCATACCCTGCACTGCTTAATTATACAATGTATCAAATTATTATTTCACTGGTAAATGCTGGCTATTGTTCATTTCTAATAATTTTTGACATAACAAGGGCATTTTCCCTTGGCTTCTCATAAAAATTTTTTCGCACGCCAATTCTTCTGTATCCGCACTTTTCATACACATGAATGGCCGCCTCATTGCTTTCTCTTACCTCAAGAAAAAATACATTAATATCCTTGGTTGTTATTCCCAGACGTTCCATTTCCTGCATAAGTGCAGTGGCAACACCCCTGTTTCTGGCTGTACTGTCCACTGCAACATTAGTGATATTACCTTCGCCAAGCACAGTCCACATACCACAGTAGCCCAGAACCTTTCCATCCTCTACACACACAAGATAAATGTTGTTTTCCTCTGTGCAGGCCTCCAGAAGTGCATTATACGACCATGGCACAGAAAAGGTCTCATGTTCTATTTTTGCCACCTGTTCTGCATCATCAGGCAGCATACAACGAATTTCCATTATTTCTGCCCCATTTCACGCTCTGCCTGAGATGGTCTAAAATAATCAGGCACATGCTCTTTTGCAGTAATTATAAGTCCCTGCTCATACCTGTGTACCCCGGCCTGAGCCACACTTGCAGCTCTATGGGTACTATTAGCCGGAAGTGCCAGCTTATACTCAAAATCCGCCAATTCCTCCAGAGCAGTCGTAACAACCGAAACTCCATCACCTAAAAATGCCGGCTTTTTACCCGTTTCTTCTGCCATTTTGCCAACCAGCCTGACAAACTCACAAGCTTCGATTAAGCTGGTATCGCAAACCTGCTTTGCCTTACCTCCCTCAAAGGTGTAAATTGCACCATATACATGATTTCGCCTTGCATCCATACATGGACATACAAGCCCGTCATATTCAGACAGGTTGTAAGCAAGTCCTTCAAGTGTAGGGACCTCAACAATAGGAAGATTAAGAGCCTGTCCCAAGCCCTTTGCAGTGGCCGAACCAATTCTAAGTCCTGTAAAAGAGCCGGGTCCCTTAGAAATCACAATGGCTGACATCTCTGCCAGATTGGAACCGGTTCTTTTTACTATCTCATCAATCATGGGAAGAAGAGTCTGTGAATGTGTCATTTTATGATTAGTAGTATACTCAGCAAGCACAATGCCATCATCCCAGATGGCTGCCGAGGCAGTTTTTGCTGAACTTTCAATTGCAAGCAAACGCATTTTTACACTTCCTTCCCGTCAATGGTAATCATTCTGTAATCAAAGCCCTTTGACAAATCCTTCTCTATGGTTACTGTAATAACATTCTCCGGTATAATTTCCTCTATGAGGTTGGCCCACTCCACGAGGCATACACCATCTCCATAAAAGTATTCCTCATAGCCGATTTCGTCCATTTCATCCACATCACTTATGCGGTACACATCAAAATGATAAAACGGAAGTCTTCCTTCTTCATAGACCTGAACAATTGTAAAGGTAGGGCTGTTAATTGGCTCGGTTATTCCAAGTCCTGCAGCAAATCCTTGGGTAAACACAGTTTTGCCCACACCCAAATCCCCCACAAGACAGTAAATTTCTCCCGGCAAAGCACTCTCTGCCAGTTTTTTTCCAAATTCAAATGTTTCCTTACAACTGTAACTTTCTATTGTTTTCACAATAACTCCAATCTATGCCATTTACTTTAACTTTGCCGTAAATGGATTCATATTTTTCCTGAAAATCTCCTTAACCACATCAAGCTGGTCTCCCAGCTGGTCCTTTGGCAGAATATTGGCGCTTACCGGCGTAAAATATACAAGCAGACTTACCTTTGTCTCTCTCACACTGTAAATATCATTGTATGACACTGTTGCAGATATATCCTGCCCGTCATCGCCGGCCATGGAAACAACCATTTTTTCATCATCCATAACATAGTGGGTGGGTGCTTTAAAACGCTTGCTTGTGCCAACTGTTCTTCCTGCTCTCACAGCCATACCCACAGGCATAATCACAAGGAAAAATGCTGCAACAAAGCCCACCATCAAAGTGTAGGCAATCTGTGTCTTTCCAATTGTAAAGACACAAAAAACAGCCAGAAATATGCCCAGCAAAATTTCGAGTATTCCACTGAATCTGGTATATTTGTGGTAAAACCGATAATTGCGCATGGCCTTTGGGGTCATGCTGATGTCAAACTCTGCACTCATGTAATTCTCCTTCGCGGCAATCCTTTCTGATTATAGCCCCTTAAGGGGCCCCGGACCTAAGGAATCCTACGCTTCGCGGCAATCCTTTCTGATTATAACCCCTTAGGGGCCCCGGACCTAAGGAATCCTCCGCTTCGCGGCAATCCTTTCTGATTATAACCCCTTAGGGGCCCCGGACCTAAGGAATCCTCCGCTTCGCGGCAATCCTTTCTGATTATAACCCCTTAGGGGCCCCAGACCTAAGGAATCCTCCGCTTCGCGGCAATCCTTAGGTCATTTCATAAATTTGCCTAATTTGCTAAGGTCAAGTTCTTTCTTTTCCTGGCGGCGTGGTTTGAAGTTGTTGCGGTTCTTGCCGTCTTTTCTTGCGCCGTCATGATTGTTTTCCTTCTTTTTGCCAAATGCTCCGTCCTTATTGCCGTCATCATCGAGCTTCATTGTAAGGCTGATTCTCATTTTAGGAACATCTACTGAAAGGACCTTAACTTCAACAATATCGCCAACGCTCACCGCATCAAGAGGGTGGCTGATAAATCTGTCACTGCTCATCTGTGACACGTGTACAAGACCGTCCTGGTGAACACCGATGTCAACGAAAGCACCAAAGTCTATTACGTTTCTTACAGTACCTTTCAAAATCATACCCGGCTGCAGGTCCTTAATGTCAAGGACATCTGTCCTGAGGATTGGCTTAGGCATCTCATCACGAGGGTCCCTGCCCGGCTTTTCAAGTTCCTTAATAATATCTTCAAGGGTCATCTCGCCGATGCCCAGTTCTGACGCCATTTTCTGAATATCCTTAACCTTGCCTGACAATCCGATAAGCTCTCCTGAGCTGATTGACTCAAGGTCATAGCCTAAAAGCTTTAACAGCTTAGTTGCCGCCTCGTAGCTCTCCGGATGAACACTTGTTGCGTCAAGGGGGTTATCTCCACCAGCAATCCTCATAAAGCCGGCACACTGTTCAAATGCCTTCGGTCCCAGCTTGGCAACCTTCAAAAGCTGCTTTCTGTTGGTGAATCTGCCGTTAGCTTCACGGTAGTCAACAATATTTTTTGCCACAGTCTTGGTAATACCTGAAATGTACTCAAGAAGGGATGCTGAGGCCGTGTTCAAATCAACGCCAACCTTGTTAACGCTGTCTTCTACCACACCCGCCAGGGCTTCGCCAAGCTTTTTCTGGTTCATATCATGCTGGTACTGTCCAACGCCGATTGATTTCGGATCAATTTTAACCAGTTCTGCAAGAGGGTCCTGAAGTCTTCTTGCGATAGATACGGCGCTTCTCTGTGCCACATCAAAATCAGGGAATTCCTCTGTTGCAAGCTTACTTGCAGAATATACTGAGGCACCTGCCTCGTTGGTGATAACATATTCAACAGGCTCATCAATTTCCTTTAACAGTTCAACGATAACCTGCTCTGATTCTCTTGAGGCAGTACCGTTGCCAACTGAAATAAGTGTAATTCCATACTTTTTAATCAAAGCCTTAACTGCCGCCTTAGACTCCGCCACCTTGTTGTGAGGCTCTGTAGGGTAAATAACCTTGGTATCAAGCACCTTACCTGTTGCATCTACTACTGCCAGCTTGCAGCCTGTTCTGAAAGCCGGGTCCCATCCAAGGACAACTCTTCCTGCAATAGGCGGCTGAAGGAGCAGCTGCTCTAAGTTCTTGCCAAATACCTTAATAGCTCCGTCTTCTGCAGTCTCTGTGAGAATATTACGAATCTCCCGCTCAATGGCAGGAGCAATAAGTCTGTCATAACTATCTTCAATCACTGCCTTAATAACCGGAGTTGTGTACTCGTTCTCATTGGTGATAATCTGTTTTTCAAGATATGTAAGAATTCTTTCAACAGGAGCTTCAATCTTAACTGTAAGAAACTTCTCCTCCTCGCCTCTGTTGACAGCCAGTGTTCTGTGGCCTGCCACCTTGCATACCGGCTCGCTGTACTCATAGTACATCTCATATACAGACTGAGCTTCTGCATCCTTAGCTGTAGACACAAGGTTGCCTTCCTTAGTTGTGATATCCCTGATATATGTACGGTAATCTGCAACATCCGCAATCTGTTCAGCGATAATATCCTTGGCGCCCTCAATTGCATCATCTGCACTTGCAACGCCTTTTTCCTCTGAAATATACTTGGCAGCTTCCACTTCAAGGGGAGCAGTTGCGGACAGTGCCATAATAAACTCTGCCAGAGGCTCTAATCCCTTTTCCTTGGCAATTGTGGCACGGGTTCTTCTCTTCTGCTTGTAAGGACGGTACAAATCTTCTACGGCAACCATTGTTGTGGCTGCAAGAATTGCCTCCTTAAGCTCATCCGTAAGCTTGCCCTGTTCCTCAATACTTGCGATTACTGCTGCCTTTCTGTCCTCTAAGTTTCTTAAATACTTAAGTCTCTCGTCTAAATTTCGAAGGACCTCATCATTAAGTGCGCCTGTAACCTCCTTGCGGTATCTGGCAATGAAGGGAATTGTGCATCCTTCATCAATAAGCTTAACTGCAGCCTCTACCTGTGTAGGCTTAACTTCAAGTTCCTGTGCTAATGTTTTAATAATATCCATTTTCTAACCAATCTTTCTACTTTATTTTCCGATACCCGGTGTTACCGAAACTGTCCATTTTGACATTTCAGCATTATATGTGCTGGTATATGTACTATAAAAGGCAACCATTGTCATAAGCAAGACAAACAAAAATTTTTTCATAGAATTCCTCTGCAGTTGGGAGGGGAATATGAACGTAAGAAAAACTTTTCAGGAACTGACAATCAAGGATAACTTCATGTTTGGAGCTGTCATGTGCGACGAGCAGAGATGCAGGCAGTTTCTTGAAATGGTACTGCAGATACCCATAGG
>JBJENU010000200.1:0-9381 GCA_051880355.1 Lachnospiraceae bacterium
CCGACAGGCAATTTTGCAGGCTTTTCGCCGGTTGGCAAGTTTGTGCTGATGTTTGATATGCTGGCGGGACGTCTTGAACTTTTCCCGATGCTGGTACTTTTTTCACCTGCTACGTGGAGAAATAAATAAAATATTGAAAAAAGTTACAGAATATGCTATTCTAAATGCAGATTTTGTCAATAATATAATTCGGAGGATAATTATGAATATAGTATGTTTGGACCTTGAGGGCGTACTTGTGCCTGAAATCTGGATTGCTTTCGCAAAGGAAAGCGGAATTCCTGAACTTAAGAGGACTACAAGGGATGAGCCTGATTATGATAAGCTTATGAAGTGGCGTATCGGAATTCTCAAGGAGCATGGTCTGGGACTTAAGGAAATTCAGGATACCATTGCTAAAATCGACCCTATTCCGGGAGCTAAGGAATTTCTTGATGAGCTTAGGAGCCTGACACAGGTTATTATCATCAGCGATACATTTACACAGTTTGCAACACCGCTTATGAAGAAACTTGGCTGGCCTACAATTTTCTGTAATTCCCTTGAGGTGGCAGAAAATGGCGAAATTACAGGCTTTAAGATGCGCTGTGAACAGTCTAAGCTCACAACAGTTAAGGCATTGCAGTCTATCGGCTATGATACCATTGCCAGTGGTGACAGCCATAATGACCTTGCCATGATTAAGGCCAGCAAGGCAGGCTTCCTGTTTAAGAGTACAGAGCAGATAAAGGCTGACAATCCTGAACTTCCGGCATTTGAGACATATGATGAGCTGCTTGCTGCAATCAAAAAGGCACTTTAATCGTGATACATAACGAATGATAGGGGCATTCTGTTTAACAGGCAGAATGCCTTATAAAATTTTGGAGGAATAAAATGGCTTGGTATGATAGTGCCGTATTTTATCATATTTATCCCCTTGGACTCTGTGGCTGCAGTCACGAAAATAATGGGGAAACCGGTAACTGCTTCGGAAAATTAAAGGAATGGGCAGAGCATGTAAAAAAACTTGAATGTTCTGCAATATATATTGGTCCTCTGTTTGAGTCTGTGGGACACGGATATGAGACAACGGATTACAGAAAAGTTGACAGAAGACTGGGAACCAATGAAGATTTTAAAGAATGGGTTGGGTATTGCCACAGCATCGGACTTAAAGTCATTGTTGACGGGGTATTTAACCATACGGGAAGAGAATTTTTTGCGTTTCAGGATCTTAAGGCAAACAGAGAGAATTCAAGATATAAGAACTGGTATCTTGATGTTAATTTCTGGGGAAACAACGAGTACAACGATGGCTTTTCTTACGCCAACTGGGGCGGCTATAACCTGCTTGTAAAGCTTAATTTGTGGAATCCTGAGGTCAGGCAGTACCATTTTGATACGGTGAGATTCTGGGTTAATGAGTTTGATATTGACGGAATCAGACTTGATGCAGCCGATGTACTTGAATTTGGTTTTATGCAGGAGTTAAGGAGACTGGCTGACGAGATAAAGCCTGAATTCTGGCTTATGGGTGAAGTTATTCACGGTGATTACAGCAGATGGGCCAACGGTCAGATGCTTCATTCTGTTACTAACTACGAGCTTCACAAGGGTATTTTTTCAGGACATAATGACCACAATTATTTTGAAATTGCCCACTCTATCAAAAGGCTTAATGATATCTGCAAAGGTATTAAGCTGTACACATTTGTGGATAACCATGATGTTGCAAGGATTATGAGTAAGCTTAATAATAAGGAGCATATATACAATGTAATTACACTTTTGTATACTGTTGATGGTATCCCATCAGTATATTATGGCTCGGAGTTCGGAATTGAGGCCGACAAGGACAGAAATTCCGACTGGAATTTAAGACCATGCCTTGAACTTGCCAATTACAGCCACTGTTACCTTGATAATCCGATTACAAGGCTTCATATGGAACTTGGCAGACTTAAAAAAGAGTATCCTGCCTTAAGCTATGGTGCGTATAAGGAACTTTTGCTTACTAACAGACAGTTTGCCTTTGGCAGAATTAAGGATGATACCTGCATAGTTGTGGCAATGAACAATGATGACAACAGTGCACATATTGAGTTTAATGCTCCGGTGTCGGCGGGCAGTATGGTGGAGCTTTTGTCAACCAAGGAAGGAACAGCACAGTTAGAGGAAAATCGTGTTAAAATTGATTTGGAACCTAACAGCAGTAAAGTACTGTTGTTGGCCTAGGAGGAAATTTTATGGTTGGAGTAACTGATTTACATTTGCATCTTGATGGTTCACTGTCAATTAATACAATAAAATATCTGGCTGCCATGGAGCATATTGTTTTGCCGGAAGATGATGAAGCCATAAAAAAGCTTGTTGAAGTGTCTGACAATTGCACTGACCTTAATGAGTATCTGGAAAAGTTTGATTTTCCATTGAAGCTTTTGCAGAGCAGGGCGGCCATTACTTACGCAGTAAAAGCACTTTGCAGTGAACTTGAAGCTTTGGGAATAATGTATGCAGAGATAAGATTTGCACCCCAGCTTCATAGGCAAAAAGGCCTTACTCAGGAAGAGGTGGTTGCTGCAGCTATTGCAGGGCTTGAAGGCTCACCCTGCAGGCTGATTTTGTGCTGTATGCGTGGCAGTAATAATCATAATGAGAATATGGAAACAGTTAAAATTGCGTCAGAATATCTTAATAAGGGTGTAGTGCTGATTGATTTGGCAGGGGCAGAAGCGTTGTTTCCAACCGGAAATTTCAGGGATATGTTTAAATATGCAAAAGAGCTTAATGTACCCTTTACAATTCATGCAGGTGAGGCAGACGGGGCGGAAAGTGTAAAGCTGGCAGTTGAATATGGTGCCGTAAGAATTGGTCATGGAGTACGCTCCATAGAAGACCCTGAAGTTGTGCAGCTTCTGGCAGACAGGCAGGTAGCATTGGAAATGTGTCCTACCAGCAATATTAATACGAAGGTGTGTACTGATTTGGCCGAATATCCAATCAGAAAGCTTCTTGAAGCAGGAGTAAGAGTTACCATCAATACAGATAATATGACGGTTTCCAACACAACTGTTGAGAAAGAATTTGAAAAGATTAAAGTTAAATGCAACCTTAATGATGAAGAGATTAGGCAGTTGATTATCAATGGAATACAGTGTTCATATGCAGATGATGAATACAAAAAAGAGATGCTTGCAGCAATTTAGCTGCAGGCATTTTATTTCTTTTTTGCTTTCTTTTTTTTAGTTTTATCTTTTACTTTAGATTTCTGTGTGGAACTTATGGCAAGAGCCTCCTCATAATATCTGCATTTATTATTTACAAAGGCAAGAGTCTCCTCCAATTCTTTTATCTGACGTTCTACTGCACTGCGGCGTTCAAGAATCATATCATAGCGTGTGGCAAGGGTTGAGTCACCCTGTGCTGCAAGCTGTGAATAATTGCGGATATCTTTTATTGACATACCGGTTTTCTTAAGGCACTCAATTACCTTAAGTACAGCCACGTCCTCATCGTCAAATACCCTGTAACCTGACGCCTTTCGCTCAATCTCAGGAAGCAGCCCCTCTTTTTCGTAATAGCGGAGAGTGGTGGCAGGAATGTTAAGCATTTCTGAAATTTCTTTTATGGTATAGCTCATATGTATGTCCTCCTGGTTTTATATATGGGATGACCAGCGTCCTGATGCTCCGCATGGGAGAACAAGACCTGTTGATGTAACCGGAAGACCAATCTCATCGGAAACAACAGAACCGTTGAAATTTTTAAGCTCCACGGAAAGCATATAGGTAAGTACCGCAGGAGCAAGACCTGTTGTGTATGAGTTAATAAGGAAAAACAAAGGTTCATCAGACAAAAGCCGGGCACACAGTTTTATAAGGTCATGAATGCAGTCTTCAATTTTCCAAATCTCACCCTTAGGTCCTCTGCCATAGGACGGGGGGTCCATAATAATTGCATCGTAATGGTTGCCGCGGCGGATTTCACGCTCCACAAATTTGACACAGTCATCAACAATCCAGCGCACAGGCTTGTCTTCAAGTTCGCTGGAACGGGCGTTTTCCTTGGCCCAGCCAACCATACCCTTAGATGCATCTACGTGTGTGACATTGGCACCGGCTGCAGCGCAGGCAAGTGTTGCGCCACCTGTGTAGGCAAAAAGATTAAGAACTTTTACAGGTCTGCCATCACCAACCGCTTGGGAAATTATCTTACCGAACCAGTCCCAGTTGGCCGCCTGTTCAGGAAAAAGACCGGTGTGCTTGAAACTGAATGGTTTAAGATTAAATACCAAAGGTGTATTAAAGGATGGACTGTTGTATGTAATATCCCACTGCTGTGGCAGGTCAAAAAATTCCCATTCGCCGCCGCCCTTGGCAGAACGGTGATAGTGGCCGTTCATTGACTTCCATCCCTTGTGGGCTCTGGGCGTATTCCAGATTACCTGCGGGTCCGGTCTTACCAGTATATATTCACCCCAGCGTTCCAGCTTCTCACCCTTGGAAGTATCGTAAACTTCATAATCTTTCCAGTTACTTGCAATCCACATATAAATTAAACCTCAATTCAACTTTAATCATAGAGAATTGTACCATAAAATATATTTTGACGCAATGGGTTTTGTAATGTTATACTTATTCTGATATTTATTACGGGAGACTTTTATGAACATTTTAAACATAGAAAAAATTACAAGAGTCCATGGAAACAGAACTATTTTTGATGAAATCAGCCTTGGCATTAACCAGGGTGACAGGATTGGCGTTGTGGGTGTCAATGGTACGGGCAAATCAACTTTTTTAAAGGTGGTTGCAGGGATATTGGAGCCTGACAGCGGCAAGATAGTGAAGGGCAACGGTGTTAAAGTAAGTTATCTGGAGCAGGAGACGGATTTTGAAGAGAAGAGTATAATTGAGTACGTGTGCAGCCACAAAGGTCTTACGGAAGGGGAAACAGTGTCAGACAGCCAGGCCAAAACCATTCTTAATAAGCTTGGAATAACGGAATATGATGCAGACATAAGTACACTATCCGGGGGACAGAAGAAACGCATTGCATTGGCAAGAGCACTGGTTCTTCCCAGTGAGGTGCTTATTCTTGATGAGCCCACTAATCATCTGGATAGTCAGTGCATTATTTGGCTGGAAGATTACCTTAAAAAATACAAAGGTGAGCTTCTGCTTGTAACGCATGACAGATATTTTCTTGATAATGTAACCAACAGAATTGTGGAACTTGACGGTGGAAAGCTCTACAGCTATAACAGCAATTACAGTGGATTTCTTGAGGCAAAGCTGGCAAGGGCAGATATGGAAAAGGCAAGCCAGCGGAAGCGCACAAGTATTTTACGGGTTGAGGCAGAGTGGATTAAAAGAGGCTGTAAGGCCCGCTCTACCAAACAGCAGGCAAGAATTGACAGATATGAGGACTTGAAGGAGGCATCAAGACAGGCCAGAGCATCCTTTGAAAGAACAAGTCTGGAGCTTGGCTCGGTGTATACAAGACTTGGAAAAAAGACTATTGAGGTGGATAGCGTTAGCAAGTCCTTCAAAGATAAAAATGCAGTTAAGGATTTTTCGTATATCTTTCTAAGGGATGACAGAATTGGTATTATCGGACCAAACGGATGCGGAAAGTCCACATTGTTAAAAATGATTTGCGGACAGCTTGAGCCGGACAGCGGCAGTGTACAAACAGGTGAAACTGTTAAAATTGGATATTTTATGCAGGAAAATCAGCTTTTTGATGAGAAACAGACAGTTATTTCTTACGTGAAGGATATAGGAGAATATGTAATTACCTCGGATGGCAGGATTTCAGCATCACAGATGTGTGAGAGATTTTTGTTTAATCCACAGCTGCAGTGGACTCCTATTGGGAAACTGTCGGGAGGAGAGAAGAGACGTCTGTACCTGCTGAGTGTGCTAATGACAAGTCCCAATGTGCTGGTACTTGACGAACCTACCAATGATTTGGATATTGAAACTTTGGAGGTGCTTGAAGATTATCTTGACAGCTTTGCCGGCATTGTGATAGTAGTTTCCCATGACAGATATTTCCTCGACAGGGTTGTTGACAGGATTTTTGCCTGGGAGGGTAATGGTACGTTTAAGCAGTATGAAGGAGGTTTTTCAGATTACTATGAGAAAACCGGCAACGATGAACCGGAAAAAATTATTAACACTCCGTCTGAAAAGTACCAGAGGCACCATGACAATAAATTAAAATTCACATACCAGGAGCAGAGGGAATTTAGCACTATCGATTCGGATATTGAGGAACTTGAAGAGCGGATTAAGGAAATTGATGAGGAAATGCTTACATGCACAAGCCAGTATTCACGCCTTACTGAGTTGATGAGGGAGAAGGATGAACTGTCCTCAAAGCTTGAAGAAAAAATGCAAAGATGGGTTTATTTAAATGAGTTATATGAAAAAATAGCCAATCAATAACTACGCAACGTCAGGTTGCACAATGACTATTTGCGTTAATTGACAGATATTGGATTATGTGTTATAGTTCAAAATGATAATTTTACAATCTCAAAATATGTAGGAGGAAGAGAAATGTTTTGTCCAAATTGTGGAACTAAAAACGAAGATGGCGCAGCCTTTTGTCTTCAGTGCGGTGCAAACCTTGCACAAGTAGCACAGGAAACAGCGCAGGAAACAGCACAGCCTGTACAGCAGCCTGTAACACAGGAGCAGGAGGTACAGCAGCCGGTACAGCAGGAAACACCAAAAGCACCAAAGACTCCGAGAAAGCCTCTGTCAAAGGGACTTATCGCAGGTATTTGTGGTGGTCTTGCGGTAATTATAGCAATTGTTGTATTTATCATTGTTGGTAACAACCTTAGTGATTACAACAAGGTTGCAGTTAATTATGTTGAGGCTTTAAAGTCAGGTGATTTTGCAAGCGTTTATAAGTCACTTAGTTTTCCGGAAGGTGAATTCCTTACACAGGATATGTTCATATATTCGAGAGGTAAGGCTACTGTTTACACCAATGTAAAGGCCGAGGCTCATAAGCTTACTGATTTTGAAAAGCAGCTTCAGGAAATTGAGGATCAGTGGAACCTCAACACAGGCAGCGAAGAAGAAAAGGACAAGAAGACAGTTAAGGTAGATTATACATATACAAATCCTAATGCAGAAGGAGCAGAGGCTCTTGAACAGCAGAATGGAAGCACTAATGTTAATCTTGTGAAAGATGGCAAGGTAATGTTGTTCTTTGATAAGTGGGTAGTTGATAACTCTACATATCTGGCTAAGGATTATACAATTTATGTTCCAAAGGGCTCTGTTGTGTATCTTGACGGCAAGCAGCTTCCTGATTCTATGAAGCAGCCTGGTGAAGAAGGTTCTACACAGGATTCTTACAAGATTGATATGCTTTTCAAGGGATATCATAAGCTGAAGGTTACAAGGGATATCTATGAGGATTATGAAGATGATATATCTATAAGTTCTTCACAGAATGGCAGCTATACATGCTCTTCAACTTCAATTAAGAAGGAGATTCTTGAGACACTTGCAAAGCAGGCTGAAGATGATATTAAGGTATTCTATAACAAGGCACTTGAGAAGGTTTCTTTTGATGAGTTAGGCTTTACGGCTTCTAAGGCAGAAGGAATATATGATAAGCTTAACAGCGGCTGGGAAAGCTTTATTAAGAATCAGGTTGAAACAACTACATCATATGCCCTCAAGTCAGTTGATTTCACAAAGTCTCAGGGTACAGCCAGCGTATACAACAATTCAAAGGGAATTGTAAAGGTTAACGTAAGCCTGTCATATAAGGCAGTTACATCTTACAAGGATAAGGATAGAAATGTTTCAGGCTCAAAGACCTGCAGTATCTACTACATCTATGAGGATGGCAAGTGGAATCTGTACAGCTGGAGTCTTAGCTATATCAGATAATAATTGTACATAATTAAAAGGAGCTGCGCACTATGATATGCTACCTGTCTACTTGACAGGGGGAATGTCAGTGCGACAGCCCCTTTTTTATTATACCGTAATAAATGTATTGTATCTGTAATTTCTCAGGCGTTCTTCCATTTTTATGGCGTTGGAAAGAAACTGGAAAGCACCAACCTGGACCTTGTAAAGTCCGTCATCATATATCACAAAAGCAGGAAATCCCTGGGCATATAGTGAATTAAGCAGTCTGTCGGCGTTTTCTTTATTTCTGTAGGCACCAACCTGAACACGGTAGAGCTTTTCAGGTCCGTCTTCTGCAACTACACTGGCGACATCAGGCTCGTTTGGCTCACTTACAGGAATTGCAGGAACCAGAGTGTCAGTGGCCGCTGAGTCTGTTGCAACATTAAGTATTGAATCTGCAATGGCCTGGGCTATTTCGTCAAAGTTTTCGTCAAAAAGACGGTTATCCTTATCATTGTTGATAAAACCGGCTTCCACCAGGACTGCAGGCATCTGGGTTCTTTTTAATACTACCAGATTAGGGCGTTCGTCAACACCCAGATTTTTAAAACCTATCTGCTCAAGACGGGAATTGATGTCGCGGGCCAGGTCAGCCTTCATACCGCTGTCGTTGTAAACAAGGGTTTCTACACCTGTATACTGGTTAGGACTTTCGGAAGAGTTTCTGTGAATCGACACAAAAAGATCTGCTCCGGAACTGTTAGCTTTTGTGGCTTTTCTAAAAGGTGTCTCGTATTCATCTGTATTTCTTACATAAAAAACGTCAATCCCATTTTTAAGCAGAATATCGCCTACCGCATTTGCCAGCCTGAATGCATCATCCTTTTCACGGCGGTTCTGGTATACGGCTCCGGGATCACTGCCGCCATGTCCTGCATCAATGGCAACTTTATAAGCCATAATAAATCCTCCAAAGGCATATTTGTTATATTATATGTCATACATTTTTAAAAGTGAAAAGATTTTATGAGGAGGTATTATGGATAAGGGTAAGTTAAGCGTGAGGGTGTATGACGCAGTGACATTGGAACCGCTGGAAAATGCCAGTGTTAACATTGCATACACGGGAGATCCCCAGTCGCCTTTAGAGAGGACCGTTACAGACCAGTCGGGAAAAACACAGGATGTGGAATTGGATGCACCGCCACTTGAATACAGTATGTCACCGGGGGAGGTCCAGCCCTATGCGGAGTATACCATCACTGTTGAAAAGAGTGGGTATGCACCACGTTCTGTCAGCGGAACAGAAATATTTTCAGGGGAAACAGGAGTGCTGGATGTGCTGCTTGACAGCAGAACAGGAAACATAGTTATTCCTGCCCATACTCTGTGGGGTAACTATCCGCCCAAAATCGCCGAGAGTGAAGTGAAGCCGATTAACAGGCCCGGCGAGATTGTACTTAGCCGTGTTGTTGTACCTGAAACCATTGTCGTTCACGATGGCGTTCCA
>JBJENU010000201.1:0-9363 GCA_051880355.1 Lachnospiraceae bacterium
ATCGTAGTATCTCATGACCGTTATTTCTTAAATAAAGTCTGCACACATATTGCTGATATTGATTATGCCAAAATTCAGCTTTATTCAGGCAACTACGACTTCTGGTACGAATCAAGCCAGTTGCTTGTAAAGCAGATGAAGGAAGCTAACAAGAAAAAGGAAGAAAAGATTAAGGAGTTACAGGAATTCATTCAGCGTTTCTCAGCCAATGCTTCCAAGTCCAAGCAGGCTACATCACGTAAGCGTGCCCTTGAAAAAATCGAGCTTGATGAGATTCGTCCTTCAAGCCGTAAATATCCATACATTGATTTCAGACCTGCCAGAGAGATAGGTAATGAAGTCTTATGTGTTGAAGGACTTTCCAAGACCATAGATGGTGTAAAAGTCCTTGACAATATCTCATTTATTATAAACCACGATGACAAGGTGGCTTTTGTAGGCTCCAATGAGCTTGCAACCACTACTCTCTTCAGGATTCTTGCAGGTGAACTTGAGCCTGACGAGGGCAGTTACAAATGGGGTATCACAACTTCAATGTCCTACTTCCCTAAAGACAGTGCCGCAGAATTCAATCGTGAGGACACTATTGTTGAATGGCTTACACAGTACTCACCGGACCCGGACCCTACATATGTACGTGGATTCCTTGGCCGTATGCTTTTTGCAGGTGATGACGGTGTGAAAAAGGTTAAGGTTCTCTCCGGCGGTGAAAAGGTACGTTGTCTCATTTCCAAGATGATGATTACCGGTGCCAATGTTCTCATATTTGATGACCCTACCAACCATCTTGACATGGAATCAATTACGGCACTTAACAACGGACTTATTAAGTTCCCTGGTGTTACCCTTTTCACTTCACATGACCATCAGTTTATTCAGACAACTGCCAACCGTATTATGGAAATTATTCCTAACGGTCAGCTTATTGATAAGATGACAACATATGATGAGTACCTTGCAAGTGATGAAATGGCAAGAAAGCGCCAGAGCTTATCAGAAACTTCAGATGACGAAGATTGATGAACAAAGAGCAGGCTGTAAATAAACTATTCGAAAGAACGCTTTCGCTTAATTGCTACCATTCGGCAGCAAAAGTCTTTCACATAGTTTATTTACAGCCCTTTTTTAATACAACTGTGTAAATGATTCGTAGTGGTCCTCTGTATAATATATCCTTCCGCTCTTGGTAAATACCAGCCTCTTCGCACCTCTTGACTTTGCTCCGAGAGTATCTATATCACATTCATAATACTGCTCACCCTTTGGAAGAAGTCCCTCGGCATTGCCGAATTTATCGCCGCCGATACATTTTCCCTTGGCATAGTTTTCCAGTGAACCACCCTGCCAGCCCAGCTTCTGGGCTTCCGCCTTGGTAATGAAATTACCCGGGAGCTTGCCATAAGTATGAATATACAGGGCCACGTCCTCTTTGCTGGTGTATGAGCCATTCTCATCTATTGCGGCTTTGGTAGAAGCCTGTGTCGTTGCCTCTGTGGTTTTCTGTGTTGCAGCTGTTACTGATTCCTGCTGTTTATTTTTTGTGCCGCAGCCTGCCAGCGTAAGTACTGTCATTAACAGAACAAGAAAAAGAGCAGATAACTTTTTAATATTAAACTTTTTCATGATAAATTTCCCTTTCGTAAATTATATATCCTATACTAGCACAAAAACTTTTCCAAATCAAGCAATCCCCAGCCCTGATGTTCTTTTTCCAGTCCAAGTGGAACGGCACGCTCTAAAAGACGCATTTTTACTGCCTTGGGAGCCATTTCAGGATATTTTGTGAGAAGCTTTGCAATTGCTCCTGAAACTATTGGTGCAGACATGGATGTACCACTCTTTGACATATATCCGTTTTTTACATTTGCACAGGAAATTATATTGGCACCGGCAGTAAGAACTTCCGGTTTGACTATGCAGTCCTTTGTGGGCCCACGGCCCGAATAATTGTGATGCCTGACACCATTGCTGTCTGTATATTCACTATCATCGTAAGTTCCCACGGTAATTACCTTCTTACTGATTCCGGGCACTGTAACGCTTCCCGATTCAGGGCCTTCATTGCCTGCGGCAGTAACTACAACTATATTATTATTCCAGACTTTCTCAACAGCTTCAACTAAAATCTTTTCAGTTTTACCATTGGTGTCAACAGCACCGAAAGACAAATTCATAACTCTTATATTATACCTGTCAGCATTCTCCAAAATCCACCAGATTCCTGCCAGAACATTTTCTATTTTACCATTTCCAAGTCTGTCAAGAACCTTTATGGCAATTATATTGCACTCCGGACAAATCCCCTTAAATCTGCCTCTTGAGGCCTTGCCGCTGCCACCTATAATTCCTGCCACATGGGTTCCGTGGGAATTATCATCATATGGCTTTTCATATCCCCTTACAAAATCCTTAAATGCCACTATCCTGTTATCAAAATCCATGTGAGGGTATATCCCTGTATCAAGTATTGCCACACCTATTCTGGTCATATTTCTTGCCTTTTTTAACAATAATCTACTAACATTATATTGCAATTTTTACAAAAATATTTTATAATGTACATACATTAATCGAATCGAGGATATTCATTATGGATAATAATATAATTGTAGTAGCTCTTGGCCGCAATGCTTTCGGAGAGACTTTTCCGGAACAGAAGGCTAATGTTGCCAAGGCTGGAAAAGCTATTGCCGACTTAGTTGAGGCAGGATACCGTATTGTCATAACTCACAGTAACGGTCCGCAGATTGGTATGATTCAGACTGCCATGACTGAATTTTCCCGCCTTGATGACCGTTATACAGTTGCTCCTATGTCTCTTTGCGGTGCCATGAGTCAGGGCTATATAGGCTATGACCTGCAGAATGCAATTCGCACTGCTCTCCTTGAGAGAAGCATATATAAGACTGTTTCCACGGTAATTACCCAGGTAAGAGTTGACCCGTTTGATGAGGCGTTCAGTGAACCGAGCAAGATTATCGGACGCTGTATGACTAAGGCGGAAGCTACTGCAGAAGAAGAAAAGGGTAACTATGTTGTTGCAGAGGGTGACGGCAAGTATCGCAGAATTGTTGCCTCTCCTATGCCTATTGACGTATATGAGATTGATGCAGTCAAGGTACTCCTTAATGCAGGTCAGGTTGTAATTGCCGGCGGCGGAGGAGGTATTCCTGTAATCCAGCAGGGCATCCGCCTTAAGGGTGCTTCTGCCATCATCGAGAAGGACTATACTGCAGCCAAGATTGCAGAGCTGGTTGAAGCCGGAACTCTTCTTTTCCTTACAGGCTACGACAAGCTTACAATTGAAAAAGGAACTGAGAATGAGAAGGTATTTGATACTGTTTCAGCCAAGGAGCTTCGTCAGTACATTAATGCAGGACATTTCCCTGCCAAGACAACCTTCCCTAAAGTAGATGCTTCAATGCGTTTTGTTACTGCTGACCCTTCAAGGAAGGCTATTATTGCCAATCTTGAACAGGCTAAGGATGCAATCCTTGGCAAGGCAGGAACTACTATTATAGCTTAATATTTTAAATATTATGATGATACCAAGTGTGTGTTAACACGGAGCAATCCGTGGTATCAGATACATAAAAATCTCCGACAGACTGCCTACCCCGTCGGAGATTTTTTATTGCTCTTAATCTTTTATTGAATTTCTGTAAATAATCCTGCTTTCTTAAGTACAGGTCTTAATGCCATATAGATAATTGTTGCGGCTATTACTGCTATTACCGCATTTACCGATGTTGTAACTGCACCTAACTTAGCAATGGCTTTGGACAAATCCTGTGGTACACCAAGAAGATATGTCTTGTAAAAATATCCCACCAGCGGGTCAGCTACTATGTTGAATGCCATTCCGGCTGCTGATGCTCCAATTGTAACACCTAATGTATACTTATGGCTGTGGTCTTTGCTAAGCTTGAATATCTTATGTGCCACAAGACCAACTATAAGTCCAATGAATAACTTAAGCAAAAATGTCTTTGGTGCGCTTGTTACATATGCTGTGGTCAAATCCGCAATGGTCATACCAACTGCACCTGACAGACCTCCCCATAAGCCACCGCAAAGCAGTGCCGCAAGTACACAGAAAACATTACCGAAATGAAATGCTGTCTTTTCTGTTCCGATTGTAAGCGGAATCTGGAAAAATGTAAATCCAATGTAGCAAAGAGCCGCACAGAGAGCTGCCTGGGTCAGTCTCTTAATATCAACAGGTGTACTCTCCTTTTTGCCAACAAGCATTACTATTGCAACTACTGCTATAAGTATGCCGCCAAAAAGAATTATAAGGCTGTAGGAATATGGCTTTTCCAGAGAAAGCTTTTCACTTTCAAGACTGCTCTGCTCTTTTTTTAATTCTGCAACCTTATCAGCGTTGCCTGCTTCCTCCTCTTCCTTAACCTGATTCTTAATCTCTGTTATCTTTTTGCCAACCTCAACCGACTTGGCATAATTACTGTTATAATTATTATAACAGAAAATGGCACCGACAATTGTAAGCACAAGACCAATCACCAGTAAAATAATAGATTGTTTTTTCATAATTTTTCCTCCATATATTGGTTTTCTCTTTTATTTTTTCATAGTATATGCCATATATGGTCTTGTGTAAAATGCCAGTTTGTAACTTTTTAACCAGTCCAGTTTTATCGTAAGTCCTTGGATTATATCTTAATCTTAACTTTAGCTGTTGGCTGCAGTTGATGTGAACTTATTCGTATAGATTGTTGTCACTTCACCTGTAGCATCGTTCTTGTAGGTAATATATCCAACAGCATAAACATTTTTGCCTACAGAGGCTGTGCTAAGTGTAAGTGTATAAATATACGTTCCTTCCGATGTTGTAAGTTTGGCTTCATTCTTCTTTACATTAGTGCCATCTACATCCGAAAGTGTAAGCTTATCGCTATATTCGTCTACAAGAGAACGAACAAAACCACCTTCCACAAAGGTATACCCTTCCGGCACGGACCAGGTTACATTCATAACCAAAGTCTGCTTGCCATTGTCAAGGGTTGTTCTGTCACTCATGGTCATATTCACAATCGGCTGCTGTACAATGACAGACTCCCCTTCATATTTAGCAGTTAAAGAAGTGTTCTCTGTGATATAGAAGGTATATTCCCTGCTTTCGCTTACCAGCTTATCTGCATTATACCATCCGGAGAAATACTTGCCTTCCCTGCTCTCATCCGCTGTCACGGTTACCTTGCTTGCGTAAGCGTAGGTTGTATCCTGCTCTACTCCATCCACTGTAAGTTTCAGACCTGTCACAGCCTCATAGTCCGCATAGAGCACAATATCTTCCGTAATCTTGACAGTTCCTGTTTCCTCTGTGCTGATTACATTGCCGGAAGCATCCTTCCAACTGCTAAAGGTATAGCCTGTAAATATACCGTGAGAAGGCAACGCAACTGTTCCGTAATAGGTCGCTCCCTGATCATCTGTCTGGCTCATGGCTACATCACCTGTCCAGAGAATCTTTCCGTTCATATCCTTGAATATAACATAATGATAACTCTCAACAGCTCTCTTGTAGCATGCCTGCAGTTTCAAATCATCTCCCAGATAAAAGCTGTAGGTATCTGCTTCTGTCAAAACTCTTCCTTCTGAATTTGTCCAGTAGAGGAAGGTATAGCCTGCATCAGGCTGTGCCGTTACTGTAAAATATGTTCCGCTGGCAAATTCGTTATCAGTAAGATTATTGCTCCAGATACCTGTCTTAATACCATTCTGATAACGGTAAGCAACTGTGCCGTTTCCTACGGTAACAGAGAGTTTCTTTTGCGCATTGGCTTCATATTTTGCTATGTAGTTTAATTCTGCCGCTGTTTCCTCTGTCACATATACTTCATAAACTGTCTCTGTGGATAATGGTTCTCCATTAATATCTAAATACCATCCAAGGAATTTGTAACCACTCACTGCCTTTGCAGTCAGTGTAACAGTCTCGCCCACAGCATATTTTCCATCACCGGTTAAGATACCGGAGTTGGCCGGATTGCTGGATGTGGTAACTGTTGCCCGGGCAGTCTTTAAACCATTCTTTGCAACGGTTAATGCCTCATAAGCTGCAGTGAGTTCCGCATCTGTGCTTGCATCCGTAAGTGCCTTTGCTTCTGCAAGGGCATTCTGCAGCGTCTGATAAGAGGCATCGGAATAATCTCCCTGCTGAATTGTATCAGCAGTTGCAATCAGTGTATGTAAATGCTTATAGGCATCTACTACATCAGAACAGGTGTCACATACACCATCGCCGTCTGCATCAATATGCTCTCCATAAACCGGTTCTGCTGCAGCGTTTGCATAAGCATAAGTAGCATTCCCCTTATTAGATTCAGAGCAGCCGGAATATACTATATTCTGATATACTGTATTACCCCCATCCCATTCCTTTTTCAGAACAGGATATGTATCACCGCTTTCGCCAAGGTTCTGGTACCATGCCTGTGAACCATCCGTTATGCCATTGTTCAACAGATAAGCCACCTCACCGCTTGCAAACTCCTCAGCAGATTTGTATGCTACATTGGTAATGTACCCTGCATCGGTGCTATTAACGCCAAACGCAGTATCAGAAGTGCCAAGATAATAACAGTTGTTCACCTTGCTTTTTTCCGAAAGGGAGCCGGTGATTTGTCCACTGGTTGTTCCTGTCACAGTACCGGAATTATAGCTGCTATCAATCCAAACCGGACCGGAACCGCTCAAGCCACCGGCATTGGTGGTAGCCGTTACCGTTGCCTTGTTTCCACAATTTTGAATCGCTGAAATGTATCCGCTATCAATAAGAATAGGGTCGCCTTCTTCAGTTGCCGACAGCAGCTGACCGGATGAGGTTTTTCCCGCTATACCGCCAACACTTTCCTTACCAATAATCGTACCGCCTTCAACCATGCAGTTTTTAATGGTCGGTGATTTTTTATATGAGTCCACAAAACCAGCAACAGTGCCTGCTGCGGTAGCATTAGGTGCATTAATCGACACGTCCTTCAAGGTCAGGTCATGCACACAGCAAACTCCAAACATCAGCCTTCCGAACAGACCGGCATATTGTACAGTCGTGCTGTTGATATACAATCCTGAAATTGTATGTCCATTACCATCAAAATCACCCTTAAAGTAAGCGCCTCCATCTCCACCACCAATAGGATTCCAGCTTTTTCCTGTTTCTGCATTATATACGGAAGACATATCAATATCCGCCATCAGTCGCACTTTTTGCGACGCTTCTGTCGGTTCATTCATAGGTATCCATGCCGCTCCATCATCCGGTGTGACCATATCCGCATACGAGATAAGCTCACCCAATGTATAAATGAGGTAATATCCGTCTGCATCCTGCTGCGGTGTTATTAAATCTCCGCACACGGTGCAAATTCCGTCTACATGATTGTGTTCCGTGGCTGTTGGCGGAATCACTAATTCCACTGAAGTAACGATATTCGTTCCGTTCGCATCTGAATAGAGCTCGCCGCATATATTACATTTATAATGTTCCTTCAAACCACTGATACCGCATTTTGCGTCCACCTGTGCAACGTGTTCCAGATTATGGCTGTTGTTCATCGTTGCCGGTGCAGTATTGGAAAATATTGCTGCTACCATGCAGTAATCAGAAGCATAGACTTTGCTATGTGTGCTATCCGTCACAGGATAGTTATCTTTATCCGGGTCAGATAAATTCTGATACCATATGAGATTATCTTCCGACAATCCCTGATTCAAATAGACTGTCGCCTTGCCCGATTCCAGTTCCTCTGCTGTTACCTTTCTATTGAAGGCATCATTGTCACCGGTTCCGAAATAAGCAACTTTATCGCCTGTATATACGCAGTTTTTGACAGAAACAGATTGCGTACTATAGTTTTCGCTTTCCGTGTCATAAATGTGTGAACCATAAATATCACTGGTAACTGTCCCCGCACTGTAGCAACGCTCAATAATCAAGTATAAATAGGTTTTACCACCTACGCAACCAACAATTCCGCCTGCTCTACTACTATTCGTTGAGGTGATTGCACCCTTATTGTAACATCCGCTTATGGTAAATCTGTGACCTGAATCCGTTGCGTCTGGGATAGTAGCAATACCCACAATTCCGCCAGCATAATACTTGCTATTAATAGAACCTTCATTTCCACAGTTGAGGATTGTAATATTTGCACCGTTTCCATAAGTATAAGCTACAATACCACCAACATAATATTTGCTACTAAGCGTTCCGTAATTATAGCAATTTGAAATATTAATCTCTCCATAACGTGTATAACCTATAATACCGCCAACGTAATCATTGTATGTTGAACTACCTGTAACAGTTGCCCTGTTTGTGCAATTAGTGATGGTGATGGAACTTTCTTTTGAGTTGCATGTACTTGCTCCAATGAGACCGCCAAAATACTGCATGACGGTACTTGTACTGGTGATTGTTCCGCTTAACACATGGCAATTGCTAAATGTGGTATAACCACCGTCAATAGTTGCGACAAGAGCTCCAGAAACACCTTTCATCGAAATATCAACATTCTCTAATTTAACATTCTTAATTTCCGCATTGCCGCTGATTTCATAAAATAATCCGCTTCTACCGAGTGTTTCGTAATTAGTGTTCACGGCGTTAAATGTCAAATTACTTATTGTGTGGTTGTCACCATCAAAAGAGCCCTTAAAATCATATAAATAACTGGTTCCATTTTTAATTCCACCAATTGGCACCCACTGCTTTCCGCCAATGTCAATGTCACCACCCAACTTATAGCACAACTCATAGTAGTTTTTACCATCACTATTTTGTAGACCAGCATTTACTATATACGACATATTCGCTAATTCCTGAGCGGTAGTGATGATATAAGGGTCTTCTGCTGTACCCGAACCTTCCCATGTAAGCGTAGGGGTCTTGGTCGGGTAAGTCCAAGTAGCAGTAGCAGCCGATACCTGCTGGGCACCTACGCCCGGCATCAGTCCCATCACCATGGCTAGGCTTAAGAGTATTGCCAGTCCTTTCTTTAGTTTACTTCGTTTCTTCATTGCTTCTTTACCTCCATTCTTAGTGCTCATACTGTTGCCCAAAGCCCGATAAATTTGTTTCTCTCTTCTCCTGACGCCGGCTCATTTGATACACAAAGAAAGGCACGTATTATCATAGATTTTTCTACGACAATACCTGCCTTATATTCATGTTCCATATTCTGTTTTCTGAGCCATATACGAAAGGATTGCAGACTTTGCCTGTAATTTCAGGGTCGCCAATAAAGCAGAGCTTACCTGCTCTGCGAAGCGTGCGTGCGTGCGTGCGTGCGTGCGTGCGTGCGTGCGTGCGTGCGTGCGTAATCAAGCTTATTCCTTATC
>JBJENU010000202.1:0-2121 GCA_051880355.1 Lachnospiraceae bacterium
GCAACAAAGGCTGCAGAAGCAAAGAAGCGCGAAGCTCTTTTGGAAGTTAAGGAAGAGTCCATGAGGACAAGGAATGAGCTTGAGAAGGAGACTAAGGAGCGCAGAGCAGAGCTTCAGAAGTTTGAGAGACGTGTCCTTTCCAAGGAGGAGACTCTTGATAAGAAGCTTGAAGCAGTGGAGAAGCGTGATGCGGGAATTACTAAGAAGGAGGAAGAACTTAGTAAGGCCAGACAGCAGGTAGAAGAACTCGAGCAAAAGAGGCAGCAGGAACTTGAGAGAATCTCAGGATTAACCTCTGAACAAGCAAAAGAATATCTTTTGAAAACTGTTGAAGATGAAGTTAAACATGACACTGCTATAATGATTAAGACATTAGAAAGCAGAGCTAAGGAAGAAGCTGACAAGAAGGCAAGGGATTATGTGGTTACTGCTATTCAGAAGTGTGCCGCAGATCACGTAGCCGAGACAACTATTTCAGTTGTTCAGCTTCCGAATGATGAGATGAAAGGCAGAATTATAGGCCGTGAAGGACGTAATATTCGTACTTTGGAGACCTTGACCGGTGTTGAACTTATTATTGACGATACTCCGGAAGCTGTTGTTTTATCAAGCTTTGATCCAATCAGAAGAGAAGTGGCAAGAATTGCCCTTGAGAAGCTCATTATTGACGGACGTATTCATCCGGCAAGAATTGAGGAGATGGTTGAGAAAGCTCAGAAGGAAGTTGATGTATTAATTCGTGAAGAGGGCGAAGCTGCCACTCTTGACGTTGGAGTACATGGAATTCATCCGGAATTGGTTAAATTACTGGGCCGTATGAGGTTTAGAACCAGTTATGGTCAGAATGCGTTGAAGCATTCTATTGAGGTAGCACATCTTGCCGGGCTCCTTGCTGCGGAAATCGGTGTTGATGTTAAGACTGCCAAGCGTGCAGGTTTGCTGCATGATATAGGTAAGGCAGTTGACCATGAGATGGAAGGTTCACATATTCAGTTGGGCGTTGAGCTTTGTAGGAAATACAAGGAATCAGCTATTGTCATTAATGCGGTTGAAGCACATCATGGTGATGTTGAACCGGAAAGCTTAATTGCATGTCTGGTACAGGCTGCAGATACTATTTCTGCTGCAAGACCGGGTGCAAGACGGGAGACATTGGAAACTTATACAAACAGATTGCAACAATTAGAAGATATTACCAACTCTTATAAGGGAGTTGAAAAGTCATTTGCTATTCAGGCTGGTAGAGAGGTTCGTATTATGGTAGTTCCTGAAGTCGTTAACGATGCAGATATGGTCCTTATGGCCAGAGATATTGCCAAGCAGATTGAAAATGAGCTTGAATATCCGGGTCAGATTAAGGTTAGCATTATACGAGAAAGTCGTGCAATAGATTTTGCGAAATAGAAAAGGCTAGAATTAATTTAGAGCTGTCACTCCGACAGCTCTTTTTTAATGTTTGCTTTAATAATATTTAGTAATTATATAAATATGATTAATTTTTTAAGGAGAATTGCATTTTATATAAAAATAAGTTGATTTTATTAGTACAAAAGTGTAGAATATTAAGGAATTATGAAAAATACGGAGGATTGTATTATTATGAAGGCATATAGTGAAATGTCCAAGGAAGAATTAATTTCTTTGAAGGCTGACCTTGAAAAAGAATATGAGAAAAAGGCACAGCTGGGTCTTAAGCTTGATATGTCAAGAGGTAAGCCATCACCGACGCAGCTTAATGTGTCAATGGATATTCTTGATGTATTGACAGGAGACAGCGACCTGAAGGCGTCAGACGGCACAGATTGCAGAAATTATGGTGTTATGGATGGTATTCCTGAGGCAAAACAGCTTATGGCCGAAATGATGGGTACTAAGGCTGAGAATGTTATCGTGTACGGTAACGCAAGTCTTAATATTATGTATGATTCTATTTCACGTTCATATACACATGGCGTTATGGGAAGTACACCTTGGTGTAAGCTGGACAAGGTTAAGTGGCTTTGCCCTGTGCCGGGTTATGACAGGCATTTTGCAATTACACAGCGTTTTGGAATAGAGATGATTAACATACCTATGACTGCTGATGGTCCTGATATGGATATGGTTGAGCAGTATGTCAAC
>JBJENU010000203.1:0-2120 GCA_051880355.1 Lachnospiraceae bacterium
GATAATCGTCAAATCCTGCTTCCATATACTCCTGTCTGGCACCTCTGGTGGCATTAGCTGTCAGCATAACTACAGGAGTGTTGCTGTTAGGATTGTCTGAAATACGCTTCATTTCCTGCAATGTTTCCACACCATCCATTTCAGGCATCATATGGTCAAGAAAAATCATATCATATCGTTTATTTTTCACATACTCAAGACACTGCATACCACTTTCTGCCGTATCAATCTGTATACCTGTTTTTTTGAGAATTCCTTTCATTACTTTTAAATTCATATCCACATCATCCACAACCAGAATCCGTGCATCAGGCGCCGTAAAGGCCAGTTTGCCTGAATCTGAAGTATTAATAAACTTCTGATACTGCTTTTCAAAATCCCCCATTGGTTCAGGATTAATCACCATTTGAGGTATCTTTGCCGTAAAGCATGAACCCTCTCCATAAACGCTCTCAGCCAGAATCTCTCCTCCCATCATATCCACAAGCCTTTTTGTAAGATTTAATCCCAGACCTGTTCCCTCAATATTGCGATTACGTCTCTCTTCAAGTCTTGTAAAGGATGAAAACAGTTTCTGCAAATCTTCCTGTCGAATACCAATGCCGGTGTCTTTCACCACAATTACCAGTTTAATTTCATCTTCCGATATAACTTCGTGTCTTATGGAAAGTGTTATTGTTCCTTTCTTTGTGTACTTTACGGCATTTGAAAGGAAATTATTAATAATCTGCCTCACTCTTACCTCATCACCATAAAGGCATGATGGAAGTTCAGGCGCAATCTGAATTTTTAATTCAAGAGATTTGCTCTGGGCCCTTACCTTTGCTATGTTATAACAATCATTGATTACGGAAAACAGTTCATATTCCACAGGAATAATTTCCAGTTTTCCTGCCTCAATCTTGGATATATCCAGTATATCATTAATAATGGACAGCAATGATTGCCCTGCACTTTGTATATTCTGTGCATATTCTTTTAGATTATCGTCTCTGCACTCTTCCAAAAGCAATGCATCCATACCAAGAATTCCATTAAGCGGTGTACGTATTTCATGGGACATATTGGCAAGAAACTGGCTTTTTGCCACATTGGCTGCCACTGCATCATTTTTTGCCTTCTCAACTAATTTCACGTGCTCCTGCATCATTCGCCGCATATATGTAATCAAAGCACAAATTGCAAAAATACATACTCCGTACCTGCTTGCCTTTCCCAAATCACCAACCTTTATTGTATAGGTTCTCAAAATATCAATAAATACGCTGAACATCATGCAGGCCACTCCCGTCAGATGTATGCCAGTCTCCAGATTTTTCTCTCTGGTTATATTTTTTCCTAATGTCACCACATTGACAAAAATAAGCAGCACAATAATTCCATGGGAAATCTGTGCCATCTCCATAAAGTCCATAACGCCACTAATCTGGAGAACCAGCTGCACCACTGCATTGACAACGGAAACCACCATTACTGCCGATATTGCTTTTCTGGTCTGGGGCATCCACTCATACCAGTATGCTTCAAGAAAAAGAGGTGCCGTCATCAGAATCACAAAAATCAAATTAGAGTACAGGGTCTGATTTCCATAGAACACCTCAGGCACCTTTGTCTCTATGAGATAATAAATGCTCATAAGCAAAAGGTATATTCCAAGAAAGTCTGCACCATCAACATTCTTATGGGACATTTTCTGGGTAACTGCCAGCATCAGCAGCACCACCGCAATAATCATTGCAATCATACTCAAAACAATATCAAAGGCTTTCTCCTTTATGAAATGAAGAATTGCCACATCTCTTTTAGCAACAGATATATCCGTAATTGCAGTGGCATAGTTGTCATAAGGAGAACACATTTCAATGACAATTTCTCCATTTTCACAATTTTGAGGTATATCTGCAAAAACCATGACACTTCCCGGTGTGTGCCCAAAAAGTCTCTCATCATTCAAGCCGAATGTGTATATAACTTCTCCGTCCACAGTGATTTTTAATGTCTTGTCCGCAGCCAGAAAAGTAATGGTTTTCCCAAAAAATTCTTTCGGAACAATATTCCTGATAATAACCTTTTCACCCGGCAGGCTGGTAGTATTGTAAGGCAATTCAGGCAACTGGGTT
>JBJENU010000204.1:0-9294 GCA_051880355.1 Lachnospiraceae bacterium
TATAATCCAAAGGGTGGTACTAAAATTTCTTGGATTTCTTGAGAAAATTCATATTCTTAAGCCTTCAGGGACAAGACAGGGAAAGGTCATTGGCTTTTTTGACGGTTACAGGGACATTATGCACGAATTAAATGACCACAAGAGAAAGATTACTATAATTGTAATTATCAGCTACCTGCAGAGATTGTGTCTTGTGGCGCTTACATATGTAATTTACAAGGGTTTCGGACTTTCCGGAACAAGTGCTGCCAAAATTATTCTTGTCCAGCTTGCAATCATGATTGCTGTTGATATGCTGCCGCTTCCGGGCGCACAGGGAATTTCGGAATTCCTTTATAAGCGGGTATTCGCAACAGTTTTTGTAGGCGATTATTTAACTGCATCCATGTGTGTGACACGTTTATCAAGCTTTTATTTTCTTCTGATACTGGGAATGCTTGTTGTTGCCGTTAAAACAATAAAGAAGTTTATAAAATCGCGAAAAAAGGTTGATAATACCGTACATATATGATAGAATGAGTACAATTTTATAGGGATGTTAACAGTGTCTTATATCCGGTGCTGTGCCGGATGATAAGGTGAAAAGGGAATACGGTTGGAATCCGTAGCAGCCCCCGCTACTGTATTAGTGACGAAGCTTTGGATGGTATACATCACCACTGTCGTTTTAACGATGGGAACGAAAGTCTGAGGATGATCTTAAGTCAGGAGACCTGCTGTTAAAGGACCGAATTACATATTGGTTATGGAGCGTTTCGGTGGGAGATGGCTGATAATTGATATACGACCTGGGAGTATTGTCCGGGTCTGTTTGTTGTGTAATTGGAGTCCTTTGTAGGGCTCCTAATTTTTTTTAAGGAAAAGGTTATGAATAGTAAATTATTAAAAAAAATCGTAGCTGGAATTATTGTTATAGGTGTTTTGATTGCCGGCATTTCCGGTATCCGTTTTACAAGTGTTTCACAGCATAACAGGGAGCAGGAATCGCTTAAACATCAATTAACTGACACGCAGTCACAGACTTGGCAGGATACACAGGGTGTTACAGAGTCCGGGACGCAACCGTCAACCCAGCAGTCAACCCAGCCCCAGACTCAGGCTGACAGTCAGCAGGTAACACAGAATATAACACAGACTCCAACACAGACTCCAACACAGGCTGAGACTATAAGCTGTAAAATTTCAATAAGCTGCAAAACACTTGCTGACAACATTTATGCACTGACGGACCATAATCTTGCAGCATATGTCCCGGAAAACGGGGCAATTTTGGAGGAAGTGACTATAAAGGTTCCGGTGGATGCAACAGCATATGACGTGCTTACGCTTGCCTGCAAGGCCTTTGATATACAGCTTGAAGCAAAATATACAGCCGTCTACAATACCTGCTATGTTAAAGGGATTGGCTACCTGTATGAGAAGAATGCAGGCAGTATGAGCGGCTGGATATATAAGGTGAATCAAAAAACACCCGGCGTCGGGGCGTCAGGATACAAGGTAAAAGATGGTGATGTCATAAGCTGGCATTACACCATAGACGGAGGCAAAGATGTGTCTTGAGAAACTTCATCCATTGGTATGTCTCATATATTTTATATTGGGTATTGTAATAGCGGCAGCTTCGTTTAATCCGGTAATTGGCGCAATAAATCTGGTTACGGCACTGGCTGCAATGATTACGAGAAAAAATTATAAAAATGTAAAGATTACCTTTTTAATTGCTGTTCCCACATCAATTTTCCTGCTGGTGGTTCAGCCGTTGTTTTCGCATAATGGAGTTACCCCGCTTTTTTATATAAATGATATGGCTGTGACACTGGAGACTGTAATATTCGGAGCAGTGGCATTAATACTTCTGACAGGAGCAGTGGCATGGTTTTTGCTTATGGGTGACATATTCAACCGGGAAAAGCTGATGTATCTGTTTGGAAGAATCACACCGGGATTTGCACTGCTCTTCTCCATGACGCTGGGGCTTATTCCACAGTTAAAAAGGCGGTATGACCAGATTGTACAGGCACGGGTGTTTCTTAATGCACAGGGCAGCAGTATGAGGGAGCGGGTAACGAGAATTGCCACTCTTACAGAATGGTCGCTGGAAAGCTCAATGGAGACTGCCCGCTCTATGGAGGCTCGCGGATATGGCACAGGAAGGCGTACAAGCTTCCATATGTTTTGCTTCAGAAAAGAAGACGGAATTATGTTGGCTGTAATTTTAGTGCAGGGAATTATGATGGTAATTGCCATATTTAACAGGCTGCTGTATGTAAGCTTTTTTCCTCAAATTATTATGGAGAGCGTTGTAAAGCCTGATGCAATGCAGATTATATTATACGGTATATATGCAGTATTTTGCATAATTTGTATAATTCCACCAAAGAAAAAGAAGGGAGGCAGGAAAAATGGTTAAAATTGAAAACCTGACATTTTCTTATGATAATGAGGAGAATCCTGCCCTCAAGAATATTAATCTTCAGTTGGAAAAAGGCGATATCTGTGTAATTTTTGGCCCATCCGGCAGCGGAAAATCCACACTCTTGAAGCTTTTGAAAAAAGAATTGCAGCCTATGGGTAATTTGCAGGGTGAGATTAAGATTGACAGGGAGGTTACCTGTGGATATGTGGGTCAGAGTCCTGATAACCAGATTGTTACATCAATAGTGTGGCAGGAGCTGGCATTCGGTCTTGAGAATATGGGGCTTAAAAGAGACGCAATACATCGAAGGATAGCTGAGATTTCAGAATATTTCGGTATTTCAGACTGGTTTTTTAAAGAGACTGACAAGCTTTCAGGGGGAAATAAGCAGCTTCTTAATCTGGCGGCAGTTATGGCCATGGAGCCGGATATTCTGTTGCTTGATGAGCCGGGCGCCCAGCTTGATCCGGTTACCTATGAGCGGTTTCTTCACATAATAAAGCAGGTTAATGAGGATTTTAAAACTACAATTGTACTTGTTGAGCACAGGCTGGCACAGTCCATAAGTCTGGCAGATAAGCTGGTACTCCTTGACAAGGGAAATGTTGTGGTTCAGGGCAGTCTCACGCATGTGGCACAGGCTGTATATAAAACTGATATGGAGGCTTTGCTGCCGGACCATATCAGATCATTTATTGAGGTTGAGAGGGAGTTTTCCCAGATTCCGGCCACGCTGGGAGCGGCGCGAATGTGGATAGAGAATAAGAATTGTGGAAAAGTCAATTTTTTAACAGAAAATAATGTGGAAAACCACAAAAAACGCAAAGGGGATATTGCCGTAAAAGCCAGTAATATAGCCTATTCATACGATTTTGCACCGGTCCTTGACGGACTGGATCTGGATGTCGAAAAAGGGGATATTTTAGCAGTTTTAGGGGGAAATGGTGCCGGAAAAACCACCCTGCTCAAGATTATTTGTGGATTACTCAAGCCTGATAGTGGAAAAATTAAGGTTTTTGGCAAGGTGTGCGGGGTAGCGCAAAATCCACAGAGCAGTTTTACTGAGCCTTCCGTAATTGAGGAACTGGAGGTTATGTGTAAAAATGATACGCACAGGGCCACACAGATGCTTGAAATGCTGGGTCTTACCGGGCAGAAGGATTTACATCCATATGATTTAAGCGGAGGGCAGATGCAGAGGCTGGCACTGGGCAAGGCATTGCTTCTTGAACCTGACATTCTGCTCCTTGATGAGCCGACAAAAGGTCTTGACAGTATGAGCTGTGACAGTATCGGAAAGCTTATCAAAAGTCTGGGGATTACAGTCATAATGGTGTCACATGATGTGGATTTTTGTGCAAGATATGCCAACAAAGCCGCTTTGCTTTTTGGAGGCAGGATAGTTGCAGACGGAAATCTGGCGGAAGCATTGGGTAGAAATCATTTTTATACAACTACCATCGGGCGTGTTGCAGGAGGAACTTTCCCCGGAATTTTGCACAGAGAACAGCTACTTTTTGTTCTTGCCGGAAAGGCAGGGGCACCATGATGAAAAAAATTCGTGCCAGAGATATGATGGTATGGGCAGTAATGGCAGCTATTACGGTATTTGTTAATCTTTTTGGGGCCTATACTATTCAGTTTTACGGCGGAAGCGCAATGGTAATAATAACCGGAATCGGGCTTGGAGCTAAAAGTGGGATAATTGTGGGAGCTTTGGCAAGGCTGGTGTGCAATTTTTTCACCGGGCAGGGTCCCTGGACCATATGGCAGATGTGTACGTGGGCACTGATTGGCGGCATCAGCGGCATTATCTGGAATAATCGCGGAAAAATTAATATATGGCTTGTCAGCATTTATTCTTTTCTGACGATTTTTATATTATATGGCGGAATTATGAATATGGCGGCACTCTTTATGGCGCATGCCATATCTCCCGTGCAGACACCTCTCAACTGGCAGACTATGCTTGCCACATATGCCACAGGTGTACCGTATGACTTAATTCATGCCCTTGGCTGTTCCATATGTGTTTTTATTTTCGGGGAGGGGATTATTAATAAATTGGTGCGTATCAAAAAAAAATACCGGCTTAGCCGTTGAAATATATTAAAAAAACAGGAGGAATTAAAAATTATGAAACTTATTAAGAAAATTACTTCACTGGTACTGATATGTGCTTTGACATTATCAGTAAATTGTACTCTGGTGCTGGCAGATGAGGTACCGGGTAATGCAAAAAAAACAGTTTATGTTAGTGCAGTAGGAGACTACAACGGAATTCAGGTAAATATGCCAAAGACTCCGGTTCAGATTGCTGCGACAGAGACTCTTACAGAGGCTTGTGACAGGGCTCTTACAGCAAACGGTCTTGAACATACCATGGAGTGGGGATATCCAAGTACAATCAGCGGTCTGGGGACAGTTGCAGTCGGCGAGTCCTGGTACTATTGGGCAATATATGTCAATGGAGGATATGCTTCCGGCACAGATATAAATGATGGTGACGAGATAAGTATCATTTATGTAACCGATGAAAATGGTAATGTCATGGAAACTCCTGATTTTATTGATGATGTTACGCTTAATCCAAATGGAGAGGCGATTGCCGTACTCAAGGATAAAATTACAAAGGCACAGACAATACTTTCAGAATATATCTTTAAAAATATTCTCAGAAGTGGTGAAATAAAAGCGGGTATTGGCAGTGATGATGAGATTGCCGCCATCTACAATGTTTTTACCCTGAGGCAGGCAGGCTTAAAAAATGATGAATATTACAAGGCTGTCTATGACAATATTGTGGAGGAATTAAAGAGTACCACTGATTTTTCAGACATATCAAAGTTTAATGTTGCAAATTATGCAAAGCTTGTAATGCTTGTATCGGCTCTGGGATATGATGCCTGTGATGTGGGAGGAGTTAACCTTATTGAGAAGCTTACTGACAGGGAGGTTATTGCTGCTTCAAGTGCATACCTGCGCGAGGCAACCCTGCTTATTGCAATGTCAACGGGTAATTACAGTTTTTTGCAGGGAGAAGGTTTTGTAACGGAAGAAGAGATTATAAATGAGGTTGTGAGTCAGGTTGACAGTGCCATTGAAAACAGCATAAGCTGGGGATGTGATATGGCAGCCATGACAATTCAGGGACTGTGGCGTTATTATGACAGCAACACACAGGTTAAAGCAGCCTGTGACAAGGTAATCAGATTTCTTGAGAAGATGCAGGACAGTAACGGTTACTTTAACGATTCATTTACAACTAACAACGTATGGTCAACGGCCCAGGTAATGATAACCATGGGAGTATTTAACAGGAGTGCTGTAAGTGAAGAGGATGGCAGCGATTTTGTCAAAAACGGCAGGACTGTAATTGATTCCATGATTGAGTATTTTGATTTGGAGGCGGGTACAGTTTCAGATACAGTTAAAAGCTTTGACCCTGCCCAGATTCTTCGTGGTATTAATGCTACAGTGAGAAGTCTTAATGGCGAAAAGAATATATTTGACTGTACAGACAATGAAAAGCCAGAGCTTTTGCCGGGACAGGATGTGCAGGAGCCGGCTTCTCCACAAACCGGTGATGTAACGCATATTTATGGACTTTTGGCGTTGCTTGCCCTTTCCGCTGCCGGAATTGTATTCTGTAGGAAAAAAAGCTACTAAAATTTCGTTTTGCCTTGCCATATTTTTAAGTATGTGGTATAATCCACATTATACAGGAGTGTAAGGGGATGTATAATACATCTTCAGAAAGGGTTGGGTTTTATGAGATTAGTTACGCGTTCAGATTTTGACGGACTTGCATGTGGCGCTTTGCTCAAGGAAGCAGGCATTATTGATTGTTGGAAGTTTGCTCATCCTAAGGATTTGCAGGATGGACTTATTCCTGTAGATGAGAATGACTGTCTTGCCAATGTTCCTTTTGTTGAAGGTTGTGGTTTGTGGTTTGACCATCATTCAAGTGAGCATGAGAGATTACAGCTGGAGGGAAAGTATAAGGGTGAGAGTCGTATTACACCTTCGTGTGCACGTATTATTTATGAATACTATGGCGGCAAGGAGAGATTCCCTCAGTTCGATGATATGATGGAAGCTGTAGATAAGGTTGATTCAGGTAATCTTACCATTGATGAGATTCAGAATCCAACAGGCTGGATTCTTATCGGTTTCCTTATGGATCCGAGAACAGGTCTGGGAAGATGGAGAGATTTTACAATATCTAATTATCAGTTAATGGAGAAGCTTATAGATGCCTGCCGTACTATGACAACAGAAGAGATTCTTGCTTTGCCTGATATTCGGGAGAGAATTGAAGTCTATAACGAGCAGACTGAGAAGTTTAAGGCTATGGTAACTGAGCATACAGAGGTTAAGGGCAATGTTATTATTACAGATTTGCGTGGTGTAGAGCCGATTTACACAGGCAACCGTTTCCTTATCTATAGTATGTATCCGCAGCAGAATATTTCCGCTTGGATTGTAAGCGGCAGAGGTGGCGCAGGTTGCAGTGCAGCCGTTGGTTACAGTATTCTTAACAGGACAGCAACAGTTGATGTTGGCAGTCTTATGCTTAAGTATAACGGAGGCGGACATAAGAAGGTTGGTACATGTCAGTTCACAGATGACAGTATGTCAACAGAGCTTCCAAAGATGCTTGACGAGCTTTTGGCGATGAGCAATAAGTAAGTTGATAATCTTACATAAATATGGTAAAATTTCACCAGGGATCTTGTCCCTGGTGTTTTTTAATTATTGTCCTAAGGGGGACCGGCAAAGCCGTGGATTCCTTAGGACGGACTGCCACGCTGAAAGCTGTGGCACTAATAATAGGAGAAATTATGGATTACATTGTATTTGATTTAGAGTGGAATCAGCGTATAGATATGGATAGCGGAAGTGAATGTGAGGCTGATTTGCCATTTGAAATAATTGAGATTGGAGCTGTAAAGCTTGGCCCGGATATGCAGCTGAAGGGTATGTTTTCACAGCTTATAAAGCCCAAGGTATATACCAGACTTCATCAGGTCACCAGGGATTTGCTTGGAATTACGGAAGCCGACCTGGAAAAGGGAAGTGATTTTGCCACTGTATACAGAGAATTTATAGAGTTTTGCGGAGATGACTATATATTCTGTACATGGGGAGATTCAGATATTTTTGAATTGCTGGACAATGTGAGCTTTTTTGGTGTGGAATCTCCATTTGACTGCCCGGTGTTATACCTGGATATTCAGAGAATTTATAACAGGCATTATAATCAGGGCAAAAACAGGGCAAAACTGTCGTCTGTAATTAAGGAGCTGGGCATCAGGGTTAATTCGGATTTCCACAGAGCAATTAATGATGCAAAATATACTGCGGAAGTTATGAAGCACATGGATATGAAAAAATATAAAAAAGAGCTTAGCATTGATACTTATTTTGTTCCTGCAGCAAAGGAAGATGAGATTTTTCTTAAAGGTGATGGGTATACAAGGTATTTGTCACGGTGTTTTTCTGACCGCAACGAGCTTATGGCCGATAAGGAAGTTACATCACTGCGCTGTCCAATCTGTGGCAGGAATTGTAAAAGGGAATTTCCATGGTTTTTAAGTGCCGGAAAAGTCAGTTATTTTGTTCTTGGAAACTGTCAGATTCACGGTATGGTCAGAGGAAAGATTAAAACTAAAAGCGGCCCGGATGACACTTATTTTGCATTGAAAAAAATTACTCTGGCAACCCCGGAGGACGTCCGGGAAATTAACGAGAAAAAAATAGTGAAAATGGAGCACCAGAAGCGTAAAAGACATCGGAGGCAGATTTCAAAATAGGGAGGTTACTATGGACAGGAAGGTAAAAATCATTATTGCAGCTGTGGCAATTCTTGCACTTATTGGAATTGTGACGGGAGTTATTATTGTTACAGGAGGCAAGAAAAACAATGACAAGGCAACTGATGCCAATGGCACGTCAGCCACAACTGTAGGGATTGAGGATATAACCATTTCAGACGGAGAGGTGGTCAACAAGGATGGAGACAGTATCAGCGGAGCATTAAAGCTGAGCCACAGCGTTTCAAACCAGTGGCAGAGCGGAAGTTCATATTTTAAACAGTATGATTTCAAGGTGGAAAATGTTTCAGAACAGACCCAGCAGGACTGGCAGGTTGTCCTTACCGTAACTGATGGCACCAAAATCAGCTCCTCATGGAACTGTGAGTGCGAAATTCAGGGAAACAAGCTGATTATAAAGCCTGCAGCCTATGGTTCAGTAATAGAGCCCAACGGCAGGGTTGAAGGCATAGGTATTATCCTTGAATCACCACAGGAAGAGGTTATTACCGGAGGCGAGGATATCAGCGCTTCCCAGGCTGAGACAGAGAAAACCACTGAAAAGGAAACGCAGAAGGAGACAGAGGCTGTGACAGTTAAGCCGGAAGAGACAATTCCCGTTGTAAGCGGTACACCTCTTTCAAGACACGGGAAGCTTAGCGTATCCGGTTCAGGCATTGTTGATGAAAAAGGCGATTCTTTCAGACTTTGCGGTATCAGTACCCATGGTATCCAGTGGTTTCCACAGTATGTTAATAAAGATACCTTCCAGTATTTAAGAGATGACTGGGGTGCCAATACGATTCGTCTTGCCATGTATGCCAGAGAGGGTGGCTACGTTGGCGGTGATAAGGCCGGACTTACTGCCCTTATTGACAAAGGCGTCAAGGCTGCCACTGAGCTGGGTATGTATGTAATAATTGACTGGCATGTACTTAATTATAATCCTAATGAGACTAAAAGTGAAGCAATCAGCTTTTTTGCTGAAGTTGCCCAGAAGTACAGTTCATATAACAATGTTATTTATGAAATTTGTAATGAGCCTACAGGAAGTCCTTTTGT
>JBJENU010000205.1:0-2112 GCA_051880355.1 Lachnospiraceae bacterium
CCTTGGCAATATTCTCAATGTTAAGCTTCTTACGGGGGCAAGCCTTTCATATACAACTTCGGGCCAGAATGTGCCTAACGATATTGAAGTTATTAATGAGCAGGCCCTTGCAAAACTTTTGCTGGGAGGTAATGACTAATGGATCAGGCAGAAAATTTACGAAACATAGTGAAACGCCAGAATGTCAAGGATATTACCAATGCAAGAGTTATAGCGGTAACAAGCGGTAAAGGCGGTGTGGGTAAGTCAAGCGTGTCAATTAACCTTGCACTGCAGTTTACCAGAATGGGGAAAAAGGTTATTATCCTGGATGTGGATTTTGGTCTTGCAAATATTGAGGTAATGTTTGGCGTAATCCCTAAGTACACACTGGGAGACTTGATGTTTACAGGGAAAGATTTGAAGGAAATTATCACAAATGGACCTGAAGGCGTAGGATTTATCTCCGGAGGTTCAGGTGTAGCCAAGTTAGTTAACCTTGACAAGGAGCAGATAAAACGTCTTGTGAGCAAACTGTCAGAGCTTGAAGAACTGGCAGATATAATTATTATTGATACAGGCGCAGGGATTTCGCCAAGTGTAATGGAATTTTTAATGGCAAGTCCTGAGACAATTATTGTGACAACTCCTGAACCTACGTCAATTACTGACTCTTACGCACTTTTAAAGGCACTGGCAATGTACGAGGGCTTTGGCAGAGACGAGAGAAAGATTCATGTGATTGCCAATAAGGTCAATTCGGAAGAAGAAGGAATAAATTTATACGAAAAGTTAAATGCAGTTGTATCCCGCTTTCTTGGAATCAATATGGGACTCCTTGGAATTATTCCCCAGGACCAGAGCATTTCAAAGGCGGTTATGAAGCAGACACCTGTGTCAATTATGTATCCTCAGGCAGTGACCACCAAGAGCTTTGAGGCGATTGCAAAGGCACTTGAGAATAATCAGAATGCAGAATTTCAAAAGAAGGCCGGCTTTAGAACCTTTCTTAAGAATGTTTTTGGCAGGAAGATGTAAAATGAAGATACTGTGAGCAGTATTTAATTTTGTAGGAGGTTTTATGGCAAATACCATTATCGGAATTGGTAACAAAATTGAATTACGGGCATTGAGATGGAAAAATCCGGACGAAACTCCGCCGGTGTATGTAAGCCAGCTTCTTGATTTTACCGGAAAGAATGATGAGAATCTTCTTATTGCCATGCCTATATTTGAAGGCCATCTGGTGCCTCTTGAGACGGGCAAGCAGTTTGAGGCATGTTTTTCAGCAGGCAAAGGGCTTTACAAAGCGGAGTGCACAGTTGTCAGCCGAATTAAGAAGAATAACATATATATGCTGGAAATTGTCCTGGATACACAGTTGAAAAAATTCCAGAGGCGCGAGTATTTCAGACTTAACTGCAATGTGGAGGTGAACTTTCAGGTACTTTCAGAGGAGGAAAGGGCGCTTTTTATAATGGCACAGCAGTTAAAGCCTGTATATGATTCTGAAAGGTTTACCGGTACTGCCATAGATATTTCCGGTGGAGGACTGAGGGTTATCTGCAGGGATAGCTTTAAACGGGGTGATTATGTTGTGGTCAATCTGTATCTGGATGCGGGAAGCGGCGGACTGAATTTAAGGCTTCCTGCCAATATTATCAACTGTACCAGAACTGACAACGATTTAAGTAAATACGATTTGAGACTTCAGTTTATTTTTGAGGATAAGGACCAGCAGGAGCGAATCATCAAATACATATTTGAAGAGCAGAGAAGACGTATGAAGAGCGGTCAGAAGTAACAAAATTTACAGAAAAGATTACTATGCCTTCCTGAGAAGAAAAGGGTCTGGTATAATATACTAAGAAGGCAGAGTATTGCTAAAAAAGTTAGATGGAGGTCTTAAGATGGACGTTAGCCAATATTTAGAGATTTTTATCGATGAATCCAATGAGCATCTGCAGAGTCTTAATGAGCAGATTCTGATTCTTGAAAGAGAGCCGGAGAATAAGGAGACTATCAATGAGATATTCCGTGCCGCACATTCATTGAAGGGTATGGCAGGTACAATGGGCTATAAGAGAATGCAGAATCTTACTCATGATATGGAGAATGTATTTTCAGAGGTTC
>JBJENU010000206.1:0-9255 GCA_051880355.1 Lachnospiraceae bacterium
TTCTACTACGTTGTAGCAGGTAAGGCAATGGTTGACTACACAGGACTTGTACAGAGCAATGGTGCATTCTGGTACATTGAGAATGGTATCATTAACACAACTGCAACAACAGTAACAATTGACGGAGTTACATATACCCTATCTAATGGTAAGGTTACAGGACAATAAATCAATAGTAAATAAAACCTCCAAACCGTTTACAGCTACATGGTTTGGAGGTTTTATTGTATCAATGAAATTTAATTATTCTTCCTTATTATCATCTTTTTTATATTCTTCTATGTTATCTTTATCAGCCTCTTCAAAAGACCCGCCTCTATCTACCCACCAGCCTAAAATAGCTGCTGCAAGTATAATAACGCAGATTACTCCTACAAAAATATTCTGAACCATATATTCCTCCATAATTTATTAAATTTTATGTACCACAACAAGCCCGGGGAGTCCCAGGCTAAAAACAGAGGATGTCAGATTCTTTTTTTTCCGTCAGATTTATGGATATAATTGACCACAAGCTTATGTTGATTTTCAGATATAACCCGTATTGCCTCAAAGCTTGTGTAAGATTTCCCTTCACACAGGGAAAAGATGTTCTGCCCAAGCAGATACTGTATCAGTCTCGCTCCCACTCTGGTGGTTGCAAACCCAACTGATAATTGTGTCAATGCAGTGTGGCTGCCAATACCCAGCATTTCGGTAGTACATGCAGTGGTGTCTGTCATAACAGCATCGACTGGTAAAATATATGCATCAGCTGTCCTTACAGTTGCACGCTCCAATACAGAATCTACCTTGATATTTTCAAAGCACATTCCTGAAATGAATACCAATAATGTTATTAACACACATATTAGTTTATTTGTTCTTTTATGCATACTGCCAACTCCTGCATATTTCTTACTGGCAAAATTTTATCACAAATACTTTTTCCGGTCAACTATATCTGGTCTATAGCCTTGGCAATTCTGTCTAATGCTTCTTTTAAAATGTTTCTGTTTGTTGCAATATTAATCCGTTCAAAGCCCTCTCCTACCCTGCCGAATATTGCACCACTGTCAAGCCAGAGCCTTGCCTTGTTGACAATTAAATCCTCCAAATCTTTTTCGCACAAATCCAGCTCCCTGAAATCCAGCCAGACAAGATATGTTCCTTCCGGTTCCACCAGCTTAATCTGCGGCAAATTTTTCTCAAGATATTCTCTCACAAAATCAAGATTGCCCTGCAGGTAGTTTTTAAGTGCCTGGTACCATTCCTCACCATAACGATAAGCAGCTTCACAAGCCACTAATCCAATGGTGTTAAGCTGGCTGTAGCCTGCCGCATCAATCTGCTTTTTAAATGCGTAACGCAAGTTCCTATCAGGAATGATAATGTTGGAAATCTGCAGACCTGCCAGATTAAATGTCTTGGCAGGGGAAGTGCAGGTTATGCAAAGGGGCGCAATTCTCTCGTCAACATTAAGAAGTGGTGTATGCTCATAGCCGTCATACACAAAATCCTCATGTATTTCATCACTGATTACAATAACATTATATTTTATACATATGTCGGCAATTTTTCCAAGCTCCTCCCTTGTCCATACTCTTCCTACAGGATTGTGGGGACTGCACAGCAAAAACAGCTTAATATGATTTTCCACAATTTTATTTTCAAAATCTTCAAAGTCAATATGATATTTTCCGGTATGGTCAAGAACTAAATCATTGCTTACAACAACTCGTTTATTATCTTCAATTACTTCTGTAAAAGGATAATATACCGGTTGCTGGATAAGAACGGCATCGCCTTCATTGGTATAAGCTTTTACTGCCATTGCAATGGCAAACACAACACCGGGAGTCTTAATAATCCAGCTCTGTTTAATATCAAGATTGTGATGTTTCTTCTGCCAGCCGGCCACTGCCGCAAAATATGAATCGCCGGATTCGGTATAACCGAAAATACCATGCTCCACCCTTTTTTGAATCTCGTCAAGAATCAGGCTTGAGGTTTTAAAATCCATATCGGCCACCCACAGTGGCAGCACGTCTGCAGGTCTTCCACGTCTTACCGCAAAATCAAACTTCAGGCAGTCTGTATTTTTTCTATTTACAATCTCATCAAAATTAATATTTTTCTCCATTAAATATACAACCCCTTATAGCCATCATAGGAATCTATGGCAAATTTTAAATCTTCAATCAGGTCTTCTTTGTCTTCAATACCTGTTGACATACGAAGAACACGGTCTGTAATACCATTGGCAAGTCTTATTTCCTCCAGAACATCTGCATGGGTCTGAGTAACCGGATAGGTGAGAAGTGTTTCCACACCGCCAAGACTTTCCGCAAAAGGAATAAGTTTGGTATGCTTAAGAATGTGCTGTGCCAGTTCTTTACTTTCTACCTCAAAAGTAATCATGGAGCCAAAGCCTCTTGCCTGTTTTTTACATATTTCATAGCTGTTAGTCCCCTTGATACCGGGATAATACACATTTTTAACCTTTGGCTCATTGAGAAGATATTCCACAATTGCCATTGCATTTTCCTGTGCTTTCTCCATTCTAATCGGCAAAGTCTTAATTCCCCGTAATATAAGCCAGCTGTCCATGGGAGCCAGTCCCGAACCAACTGTTTTAATAATAAATCTCAGCTTTTCAGCAATTTCTTCCGAGTTAGTTACAATAAAACCTGAAAGTGTGTCATTGTGACCGCCAAGGAATTTTGTACCGCTGTGAATTACAATATCTGCGCCAAGCTCCAGAGGATTCTGGAAATATGGTGATAAAAACGTGTTATCAACAATAAGCAGCAAATTATGTTTTTTAGCAATATCCGATATCCTTCTGATATCGATAACATTCATCATTGGATTGGTGGGTGTTTCTATGTATATAGCTCTTGTATTGGCGTTAACATAGCTTTCCACGTCATCCCTGCAGCAGTCAATATGAGAAAAATCAATTCCGTTCTTCTTGCTTATGTTGTTAAAAAGACGAATACTTCCGCCATAAAGATCAGAATCTGTAATGAGATGGTCGCCCGGTTTAAAAATTTCCATAAGAGCTGTAATTGCCGCCATGCCACTTGAAAAAGCCAGGGCATCAATACCCTTTTCCAGGGAAGCTACCACTTTCTCAAGCTGCTGCCTTGTAGGATTCTGCAGTCTTGAATAGTCAAAGCCTGTGCTTTTTCCCACTTCAGGATGGGCGTATGTGGCTGTCTGATAAATAGGAAAGCTGATGGCACCTGTAGCTTCTTTGTCAAATTTTTCTCTGTTTCCGTAAATACACTTTGTTGCAAATTTCAAATCCATTTCCGTCACCTGCTCCTTATTTTTACTTACTGCTCACTCTGGGCAATTCTGGCTGCTCTCACTGCCTTACTCAACTGGTCTGCACAGGAAGTATTTCTCATACCGCAGATATTTCCTGCAAGTTTCTCAATAACAAAATCAACTGTCTGGCCCTCCACCAGAATACCGATGGCCTTCAGGTTACCATTACAGCCGCCTTCGAAAGATACATTTCTGACAATCTCACCATCAAGATCAAGGTGAATAACCTTTGAACAGGTTCCTACTGTTTTATAATCATAATGAAACATAATCGTGCTCCTAAATTTCTTTTTCCATATAAACTATCACAAATCTTGGGTCGGGCTTTCTATTATCATCTTCTTTCTTTTTAGGAGAAGGAAAAAGTATCCTGCAATCCTTTGTGTAATCAGCCCTGTATCCAAGCTTCTCATAAAAGCCTACTGCCTCATCCCTGCTTGTAATTATAATTTTGTGGATTCCCTTTTCTGCAATCCACTTCTCCGCTTCCTCAACGGCAAGTCTGCCTGCTCCGCATTTTCTCGCTGTTGAAACAGTTGCCACACGCTCAATTTTGGCATATCCTTCCTCTTTGACAGTATGGATTCTGCATGTACTTAAAGGCTTGCCATCATCATCCATAACAAGTATGTACTCAGATTCCGGGGAATCTGTATCAAACTCACCTTCAAGTTTAACGTTGAAACCAAATACCATAGCCTCTGTTCTCACATAATAAACACCGGCCTTTGCCCATGTGTCTGTTGCCCTGATAGCTTTCATACTGTCATCTCCTTACTTAATAATTCCATTTGATTAACGCCCTCTGTATTTTATTGACAATAATATCAATAACTGTTGTAATTACGCCTACTGTCAGAATACCTGCAAGCACACATCTGTAATCTGCAAAACTTTTATATTTCTCAATAAAGTAGCCTATGCCAAGATTTATACCAAGCATTTCTGCTCCTGACAGACACATAAAAGCACCTCTTAAGCTCTTTGAAATACTGGTTATAATTCCCGGAAGGCAATACGGAAAAATTACCTTAACAAGCATTCCCACAGTAGAAACTCCCATGGTTCTTGCAGCTTCAATAATCTGGTGGTCAATCTGACCCACTCTTGTAACAGTTCCCTGAAATGTAGGCCAGAACACCGCAAGAAATATTACTGCAATGGCTGCCTGACGGAATGTTGAAAAAATCATAATCAAATATGCAGAAAACATCAGAGGAGGGATTAATGTTATAACATTTGATATAGGAATAAGGACCTCCCTTACTCTCGGTATCCATCCGGCCAAAAGTCCCAGCACGGTTCCCATAACTGCCGCAAGTAAAAAACCTGCAAATAAAAGCTGGACCGAACCCCACACGTCGGTTAAAATCTCTGATGGTTTTTCCACGAATACGTGAAACAGACCCTCTACTGAAGGAATAAGCAAATCATTATGCACCCAGCCCAGCTTATATGACACTTCCCACAAAATAAAGAAACCGAAAAGCACTACGGCAATATCAGATGTACTCTTTTTCTTGTTTTTAAAAAGTGCGATTACATATAATGTGTAAGCGATAAACAATACCACAATATATGCCGAGCTGTCATAGTATGCCTTGTGCACCGTAAAGTATGGAAACGTCAGGGTTAGAATAATATTAGTAACCAACAAAACTGTTGCTATTACAAACTCCACATACATACTTTTTTCAAGTTTAAAGAAGTTTTTCATAAGGTCACCCCCGCATCAATACTTTCTTCCACATGGTCGTAGAATGACAAAATCAACTGTCGGTGCAGCTTTTCATACTCATCGGTTCTTATGAGTTCTTCACGCACTCTCGGGTGTGCAAGCTTAACTTTAAGCACATTTCTAATTCTGCCCGGCTCCATAACTACAATTCTGTCAGCCAGAAGAATTGCTTCATCAACGTCATGTGTAATAAATACAACTGTTTTTTTATTTTCCACGCAGAGCCTTGATATAAGCTCCTGAAGTTCAAGACGAAGCTTAGGGTCAATTGCTCCAAAAGGCTCATCCATAAGCAATATGTCCGACTCCAGTGCCAGAGCCCTTGCAACTGCAACTCTCTGCTTCATTCCGCCGGAAAGCTGGCTTGGGTATCGGTCTCTGGCGCTTGTAAGGCCAACGCTTTCGATATATTTGTCAGCAAGAGCTTCCCTTTCCTTCCTGCTGTACTTTTTACCACTTTGCTTAATGCCAAAAATCACATTGCCCTTAACCGTAAGCCATGGAAACAAGGAATACTGCTGGAACACAACAGCTCTGTCAATTCCCGGTCCGGTTATTTGCCTGTCGTCAACAAGGATTTCTCCCTTCTTGGCATGGTTAAGACCACTGAGCAGACTCAAAAGTGTGGATTTGCCACAGCCTGAAGAGCCAAGAATACATACAAACTCGCCCTGATGTATATTCAGATTAATATCCTGTAATGCTTCAAACCTTGTCTTTTTGTCAATATAATCAAAGGAAACATTTTTTATTTGAATTTTTTCGCTCATACAGTACTCCTTATTTTTATTCGTAAAGGGCTGTTGACAAATACCTTTCACCACTGTCGGGGAAAATGACAACTATTGTTTTTCCCTTGTTTTCAGGCTTTCCCGCTACCACACCGGCTGCGTACAATGCCGCACCCGAAGAAATTCCTGCCAGCACCGCATCTGTTTTTGCAAGCTCATTGGCTGCTGTCAGCGCCTGCTGTGTCGTAACAGCAATAACATCATCATAAACCTCCGTATCCAGAGTATACGGAATAAAACCGGCTCCCAGTCCCTGAAGCTGGTGAGTGCCGCCCTTTCCCTCTGAAAGAATTGGTGAGTCCTTAGGTTCAACTGCTATTACCTTAAGGTCGGGATTAACCTCTTTTAGATATTTTCCGGCACCTGAAAGTGTTCCACCGGTACCTACACCGGCTACCAGAATATCCACATTTCCTGCTGCATCCTTCCATATTTCAGGTCCCGTTGTTTCATAGTGTGCGCGTGGGTTAGCATCATTGGTAAACTGCCCCGGTATAAAGCTGTGAGGTATCTTTTCTGCAAGTTCCTTTGCCTTGGCTATTGCAGCTTTCATACCCTCTCTGCCCGGTGTAAGAACAATTTCCGCGCCATAGGCTTTAAGTACATTTTTTCGTTCCGCGCTCATTGTATCAGGCATAACAATAATAGTTCTGTAGCCTTTTTCTGCGGCCACCGCAGCAAGACCGATGCCTGTGTTGCCGCTGGTAGGTTCAATGATTACTGACTCTTTTCTCAAAAGTCCTTTCTGCTGCGCATCCTCAATCATATAGAGAGCAACTCTGTCCTTTACACTGCCACCGGGATTGAAATATTCCAGCTTTGCAAGTATGTCTGCGTTAAGGTTATGTATATTTTTATAGCCGTTAAGTTTTAACAGCGGTGTATTTCCGATTAACTGTGAAACACTCTCTACTACTTTCATAAGACTAATTTCCTCCTATGACCTAAGCTTTGATTCAATAGGGTTAATGGAAGCATCGACTGTAAGCACTCCATTGGCAGGATTACGGTCACTCCATTTTGGTGAATTCCAGATTGTTGTTGAAATTACTGACTGGTAATCCTGTGCAGTTTCTCCTTCCGGGTGTCTTAAGTATACTTCATCAGGTGTACTGCTAAGCTTTGCCCTTGCGCCATCAGTTGCCCACAGCTGCTCATAAGGAACCTGTGGAGCAATTCTGAATGCATAGCTTTTGAAAAGGTCTGCACCACCCTCCTTAGGGAATTCAAAAAACGTATATTTCTTAAATACAGGCAAGCTGTACAAATCCTTTACATAACCCCATATATTAGGATACTCTGTGATTCTCTTCTTCATTGGTCCTATATTGTGGTAATAGCTGGTCTCCCAGCGAACCAGGGTAACATAAAGCCTGATATCTGAATCTGTAATATAGTCACCGAATATAAATCTGTTAGTTTCCAGTCTCTTGTCAAGCTTTTCCAGTGATTCGAAGAAGTCCTCATAAGCCTCATTGTACGCTTCCCATGACTGGCAGAATGCCATACGGTAATGACCATTGTTGATATGTGGGAATAACCAGTCATTAAACTCATCAATTTCTTTTCTGTACTTTACCGGATAAAGATCAGGTGCATCCAAAGGCTGGAATGGTCTGAACTGTACCTCAATATAGTTGGTCAGTCTGTGGTAATCGTTGTTAACTGCCTTTTTTTCCTTCAAATCTACAAAGGTAGGTGTTGTTGCCCTGCCATTGTAATCAGGGTTTGCATTCTTGTAAAATTCGCTTAAAAAATATGCACCCGTAAGAGCATCCCTGTGTCCCGGCTGGTCTGCAAAACCATGTCCATACTTGTTGGTTTCACCGCTATGGGTTGTATGTACATCCGCAATTACATCCGTAAGACCTAAAATATCTCTTACAATAACAGGTCTGTTGGACCAGTGGCAGCCATGAGCCCAATAAATTGCAAATCTGTTGGCTTCTGCCTTTAAATCATCCTCACCGCTGCCAAATGGTTTAATGAAAGCGTTTGGCTGACGAATAAATGCACCTCTTGCATCAATTTCGCTTATTGTTTCTTTCGGTCTTGCCTTAACTCCAACTTCATTTGCATGTTCCTGTGCCTCTGCATCTGTATAAATATCATCTGCAGGTGCAGATGAAAAACTGCATGTATTTCCACATTCAAAATTACTCATCTTCTTATCCTCCATTATTCAAATAAATCACTTGATAAATATTTGTTGCCACCGTCAGGAAAAAGTACAACTATATTTTTTCCTTTATTCTCCGGTCTTTTTGCAACCGTAACTGCCGCCCACAGGGCTGCACCTGCGCTTATACCTATCAGAAGTCCCTCTGTCTTAGGACACAATCTTGCATACCTGTAAGCATCTTCATCAGTACACAAAAGAATTTCATTATACAGACTAAGGTCTGTGATGGGGCAAATGGCTCCTCCGCCAATTCCCTGAATCTTATGGGGGCCGGCTTCTCCACCGTTAAGTACGGGACAGCCCGCCGGCTCAACACCATAAATCTTAACCTCCGGATTTTTTTCTCTTAAAAATTTTCCTATGCCTCCGGAGGTACCGCTGGTACCAACCGTTGCCACAAAAATATCCACTTTTCCGTCAAGAGCGTTCCATATTTCAGGTCCTGTGGTGAGGTAATGAGTTTCAGGATGATGAGGATTGGCTCCCTGTGCAGGTCTGAAAGCACCCGGAACGCTCTGCTCAATTTCTTCTGCTCTCTTTCCTCCACCGCTAAAGCCATTACTTTTTGGTGTAATCTCAACATCAGCACCGTAAGCCTTAAGAATCTTTATTTTTTCCTTACTTGCACCCTCTGCCATACAGATTACTGCTTTGTAACCCTTTACTGCACAAACAAGTGCAAGACCTATTCCTGTATTTCCGGAAGTACCTTCAACAACTGTGGCACCAGGTGCTAACCTGCCTTCCTGCACGGCAGCCTCAACCATATGTAATGCCGCCCTGTCCTTTACACTTCCGGCAGGATTAAAACCTTCAACCTTGGCATATATATTGGCCTCAAGTCCCTCAGCCTCTTCAATCTTATTAAGATGGACAATCGGTGTATTTCCTATCAATTCAAGAACATTTTCATAAATTCTTCCCATATTCATTACCTCAATCAGTATTAGTTAGCCAGGTTGTACTCCTCAAGAAGTGATTTGTAAAAAGCATTGTCAGGGTTCTTTGCAATAAGATTATCCAGTGCTTTCTTGTAAGCAGAAGTGTCTACATTCTGCTTAATGTCATAGGTGCCAAAATCAACTGTACTTCTTGAAAAAACACCTGAGTTATAAGCTGCCTTAACGTAATCAACAATTCCTTTTGTATTAGGGTCTACTGCATACTTTGTAACTCCTCCATAAAGGTAGGTTTCAACATAATCCTTTTCCTTGCCTGAGTAATCTGAA
>JBJENU010000207.1:0-2089 GCA_051880355.1 Lachnospiraceae bacterium
AAGCTGTTCTTCAATTTCATCATCATCCATTCCATCTACGTCCATACCCAGCTCATCGAGATATTCTCTCACATCGTCAATGCTGTCAAATACCTGAGCAAATGACTCCTCCAGGAATGATTTTGCCTCGTCAATATTAGAAGCAACCGGCTCATCAAACAGTTTTGTCTGTTCGTCAAGAAATACCTTGGCACATTCTTCAATATAATCTTCGAGTTCCATTTTTACAAATCTCCTTTTAGCAAATTATTTTAGAAATATATTTTCTAACGTGTCCTCCACGTTATTAACTATGTATTTACCATGGTTCTTTACCTGGTCTGCGGCACTATCCATGACATAGCTTTCCACAACGCTGTCCAACAGCTCAATATCGTTAAAATTGTCGCCAAAGGCCATACACTCATCCGGGGCAATTCCCAGCCTCTGCTGTATCCTTCCCATAGCATTACCTTTATTGACCGACAGATGTGTAAAATCAATATATAGTGGTCCTGATACAGTAACCTTGGCTTTTACATCCCACTTGCTGTGGAAATAATCTTTTGAATTAGCAGAACCGTTATAATCGCATACTGCAACCTTGATGATATCCTCTGTTATCTGCCGAAAATCATCAACAATTTCACAGTCATATTTTACGACCTTTGTCATCCGGTTATAATAATCTTCCGACTTAGGTCTTATATATGACTTGGTCTGACCTGATATGAGAACCTCACAGCCCGGCCTGTTATATACGTCATTAATAATGTCCATGGCAACTTTTTTATCCATAACACTTTTGTCAAGTATTTTCCCCTGATACTTAACCAATGCACCATTCTCGGCAATCAGCACCATTCTGTCTGCCAGACTGCCAAAAAGCATCTCCAGGCTTCTGCATTGCCTTCCGCTTGCCGCTGCAAAAATAATTCCCTTATCAAGTATTTTCCCAATTATATCAATCTGTCTTTGGGTAAGGCTCTGTGCACTGTTAAGAAGCAGTGTTCCATCAAGATCACTGGCGATTAATTTTATCATAGAAATTTCAACAATCCTTTCGGCTCGTCAATTATAAATGTGGCGTTGTTATCTTCCAGTTCCTGTCTGTCCCTGAAGCCCCATGTAACTCCCAGCGCATCACAGCCTGCATTATTGCCGGTCTGCATATCTACGTTAGTGTCACCTATATAGAGGCATTCCTCCGGTTTCAGCCCAAATTTTCTGAGTATAAAAAGCACTCCCTCAGGCGATGGCTTTTTAGGAATATCATCCGTCTGACCCTGTACCCAGTCAAAAAAGGCTCTGCCGTAGGCTGCTTCCACCACGGACAATACATTATTATGCCTTTTATTGCTTAGGATTGCAAGCTTTATTTGTGATTTTTTTGCTTTTTCCAAAACTTCCCGAAGACCCTCGTATGGTTTTACCTTATATGTACAGCCGGTCTTAAATTCCTCAACATATCTTGCCAGTACCCGATCATAAAACTCTAACTTTTCATCTCCCGCGCTTATTAAAGCACGCTGGATAAGTTCAAACTGACCATCCCCTGCAAATTTTTTATAATAATCTACGGGCTGGGCCGGCAACCCAACTGACTTAAGTGCTATGTTAGCCGAATTTGCAATGGACTCCACCGTATCAGCAGCAGTACCATCCAAATCAAGAATCCAAATTTTATAACTCATTATATTATTCCTTCTTTTCTAAGTTCATAGCAAAGACGACCCACCGGAAGACCAACAACATTGTTGTAATCCCCCTTTATGCTTTTTACATATGCAGCAAAGGCTCCCTGTATTCCATAAGCCCCCGCCTTATCAACATATTCCCTGGTATTAAGGTACTCGTCAATTTGCTTTTTATTCATCTTGTATACCTTAACTTTAGTTCTCTCAACAAAAGTTAACGCCTTATCACAGGTCATTACGGTAACACCTGTATACACATAATGGCTTCTTCCCTGCAATTTACTAATCATCCTTCTGGCCATTGCTCTGTTTTTAGGCTTGCCCATTATTCTACCGTGTGCAACAACAATGGTGTCAGCACCAATCACAACCAGGTCCTCGTCTTCCTGCCCCGCATCAAGCTGGTAATACAC
>JBJENU010000208.1:0-9129 GCA_051880355.1 Lachnospiraceae bacterium
AAAGAGAAATGCGGCAAAGAAACCGGTTGAGAAGAAGACCAATCTTGTAATCCAGTACTTTGGCAAGGAAATTACCCAGGATGAAATTGTTGAGAAGGTTAAGGCTGCTTATACTGCTGACACAGGTAAGAAGGCTTCCGGAATCAAGGAACTTAATATCTATGTAAAGCCTGAGGAAAATGCAGCATATTATGTGGTTGATAATAAAGCAGCAGGCAGAGTTGATTTATAATTACATAATAAGATTAAGAGGCTGTAAAAGACTATGTGTATAGTTTATTTACAGCCTCTTGTTTTTGATGAGGCAATATGAAAAATAAAAAGAATAAAATTATTATTTCTGTTATTTTTGTTGTAACCGGATTTATTGGAATTGTTTTTGCAGGTATAGATTTTAATAATAAATATAATATACGTGAATTTGTAATTACAACTGTTACCGGTCTGGACGGGCGCGGAAAAGTTACCTGTGAAATTGATTCTGAAAAGCTTCTGGAAAAAATTTCAGAGGGTGAAAAAAATGCAGTTATTATTCTTAAATATAAGAATCTTATTGATACAATCAAAATCACAATTGATGGAAATAACGGAGAATTGAAAAACGGCGACAGGGTTAATGCTACTGTGAGCTATGATGAAGAATTATTAAAAGAAAATAAAATTGAATTTGAAAATAATACTTTTGAAATAAAAATTGAAAATCTGTCGGAAGGTAAAAAGATAGATATTTTTGAAAAAATAGATGTTGTTGTTGCGGGAATCAGTCCTCTGGCCTATGCTAATGTACAAAATAACTGGGATGATGAGTTCATGTCAAAGCTTAAATTTTCTCTTGATAAAACAAATAGAATTGCCAGAGGAGACACAATAACGGTAATGTGCACAACAAGTGAGGAGGAGTTTTTGGAAAATGGGTATATTCCTGAAGCTATGACTAAGGAGTATGTTGTAAAAGCTGCCAATTCATATATTGATTCATCACAGGATATTGATGAAACTGTTATGAATGAAATCTGGCAGGAGATTAAGCTTGCAATTCACCGTGAGACTGTGGATATGAGTTTCAGGATTCTCTATAAAGCCACCGGCAATGAAAAATATCTGTATCAGTACAACAGGGAAGAGGTTGTGCTGGTTGAGCCGGGCGGAGTGTATTACCTGAAGAAAAAAGATGATACCGCAGAGGGGGCTGACAATTACATTATTTTTCTTGCCAGGGCCCAAATTACCAATCAGACTGAAACTGTGGATGTTTATTTTGGTTTTGAATACAGTGAGGCTTCAAAAGATAACGAAGGTAAATTTAATCTTTCGCATATTTCCGGCGAAGAGAAATATATATGCTCGTCTTTGCTTGATAAGGTCTATAATCAGATGATTGACAGCAGAAAAAATGCTTATTCAGTGGAGAGTCTGGACATTGACTTTGTGAAATAATTATTGACATTTTTTGGCTCAAAGAGTATACTTTTACTATAATTATAAATTGGGGGTAGTGTAATGAACTACAGAAAGAAAATCAGAATTGGTGACGTTCTTATGGGCAAAGGTCTGATTGACCAGAACCAGCTTAACAGAGCCCTTCAGGAACAAAAGGAAAAAGGAAAACTTCTGGGTGAAATGCTTGTTGAACTTGGCTTTGTAAGCCAGGATGATTTGAACAAAACGTTGTGCGAGCATTTGAACATTGGATTTGTGGACTTGAGGATTGAGGAGCCTGACGAAAAGGTGTTTGCGCTTCTTGATGAGAAAACCATGAGAAAGTACACATTGATTCCAATGCATTATGAGAACAATAATGTAGGTATGATTGTTGTTGCCATGGCTGACCCGGGCGATATTGTTGCCATGGACGATATCAATATCATTACAGGTAAGCAGGTTTCACCTGTACTTGCAACATCAAGCGATATTAAGGCATATCTTGATAAGAGATTTGGTAAACAGCAGGCTCAGAATATTGCCGACCTGTATAAGAAGGAACTGGGAAGCGAAGATGAGGATGCTGAAGAGAAGGCAAGAAAAGAAGATGTTGAGAATGCTCCTATTGTACAGCTGGTTAATGGTATTATTGAACAGGCTGCCCGTCAGAGAGCTTCCGATATACATATAGAACCTTTTGAGAGGATTGTACGTGTAAGATACCGTATTGACGGAAGTCTTGTGGAATCAATCCAGTATGACCGTGCATTGCTTGGAGCTATCATTGCCCGTCTTAAGATTATGTCAGGTATGGATATCTCCGAGAAGAGAAAACCGCAGGATGGCCGTATTACTTCCATGGTAGACGGAAGAGAGTATGATATCCGTGTGTCTAACCTGCCTACGGTATATGGCGAGAAGGTCGTAATGCGACTTGCATCTAAGGAGGGCTTTAAGAAGGAAAAGAAGGACCTTGGTATGCAGCCGGATGATTTGAAGAAATTTGATGACATCCTTAAGAACCCGCATGGAATTATTCTTGTAACCGGTCCTACAGGTTCAGGTAAGTCAACAACACTTTATACAGCACTTAGCGCATTGAATACTGAAGATGTTAACATTATCACTGTTGAAGACCCTGTAGAAGCTAATATTGACGGCATCAACCAGGTTCAGGTTAACAATAAGGCAGATATGACATTTGCCAATGCACTTCGTTCAATCCTCCGTCAGGACCCTGATATTATCATGATTGGTGAGATTCGAGACGGCGAGACAGCAGAGATTGCTGTCCGTGCATCTATCACAGGTCACTTGGTTGTATCTACACTTCATACCAACAGTACTGCAAGTTCCATTGCACGTCTTCAGGATATGGGCGTTGAGTCATACCTTATCTCTGATTCACTTGTAGGTATTATTGCACAGCGACTTGTAAGACGTCTGTGTACTGCATGTAAGGAGAAGGTTGAGGCTACTGAGGAAGAGAAGATTTACCTTGGTATGGACCCTAAGGAGTCTGTAAGCATTTACAAGCCATGCGGCTGTAAGTCATGCGGCAACACAGGATACCACGGACGAATCGGTATCTATGAGATTATGACAATCACACCGAAGTTGCGTTCACATATTACCGCAGGCGACAGTGCTGATAAGATTAAGGAAGTTGCAGTTGAAGAAGGTATGACAACACTTAAGGCTGCAGCCGCAAGATATGTACTTGACGGTACAACATCAATTGCTGAGATGGTTCATGCTACATATGAAGCAGAGGCAGCTGAATAATGATACCAAGGTCAAATAGACACAAAGTCCGATGCAAGCTTGCTTGCAGGAGGATTTTTGTCCAGTTGACCGCCAAAACACCGAAAAGTAGCCATTTTTCGTAGAAAAATGAGTGGATTTGAGGTGTTTTAGGATTGCGGGGAGTGTGTTAACACGGAGCAATCCGTGGTATCATGGGTCAAATCTTATATTTAGCCCCAACACCATAATATTACAAGAGGTTTATGAAAAATGATAAGTATAGAACAGGTATTGGCGCAGGCTGTTGAGGCGGGTGCGTCAGATATACATTTAACAGTTGGCCTGCCGCCAAGAATGAGACTGTACGGCGATCTTATGAATATGGATTACCCAAGCCTTATGCCGGCAGATACAGCAGCAATTGTTGAATCGGTTATGAATGAGAAGCAGAAGGCTATATACACAGACAAAGGTGAGTGCGACTTTTCACTTTCTTTTGGCTCCATCGGACGATTCCGTGTCAATGCATTCAGACAGAGAGGTTCGGCCGCAATGGCACTCCGTGTAGTTAACACTGAGATACCGAAGCCGGAAGCACTTGGTATTCCGGATTCTGTTGTTGATTTGTACTCTAAGAAGAGAGGACTTATTCTTGTAACAGGTCCTACAGGTTCAGGTAAGTCAACAACGCTTGCTTCCCTTATTGATAAGATTAATGGAAGCAGGAGTGCACATATTATTACTCTGGAGGACCCTATTGAGTACCTTCACAGTCATAAGAGGGCAATGATTAACCAGCGAGAAGTAGGTCTTGATACACAGTCTTACTCTAATGCCTTAAGAGCTGCCCTTCGAGAAGACCCTGATGTTATTCTTGTAGGTGAGATGCGAGACCTGGAGACAATATCAACTGCCGTGACAGCAGCCGAAACAGGTCACCTTGTACTTTCAACACTGCATACAATCGGTGCTGCAAGTACAATCGACCGTATTATTGACGTTTTCCCTCCGCACCAGCAGCAGCAGATTCGTATCCAGCTGTCAATGGTACTTGAGTCAGTTATTTCACAGCAGCTTATTCCGACTGCTGACGGAAAAGGCCGTGTGGCAGCTTTTGAGGTAATGCATGCCACACCTGCCATTAATAACCTGATTCGTGACGGTAAGACACATCAGATTCCGACAATTATTCAGACCAGCCGCAAAATGGGCATGGTTACCATGGATGATTTCCTGTATGACCTGTATGTTGACGGAAGAATCAGCGGAGAACAGACAATTCTCTTTGCACAGGACCAGACTGCAATGAGCAAGAAGGTAGTTATTTTGTAAAATTGCACAAAAATTACATAATGAATGTGTAAAAAATATACATAAATGCTAATAAAATGTAAATAATACTTTAAATTTTTAATAATGTATGGTAAAATTTTCGTAAAGGAAACAACCATACTTGGTAAAAACTACAAAATACCCCCCAAAAAGTAGGGGGAGAGAATGGAACGGTTTAATTATAATTTTAATAGCATAAATAATTAAGAGGAGATTTGGATAAATGGAAGATTTTTCTTACAGGGCCATAGGCACCGATGGAAAAGAGAAAAAAGGCTCTATGCAGGCTGATTCCAAGGAAGAGGTTGCTAAGAGACTGAGGGATGAAGGTCTTACTCCTACATCCATTACAACGGCCTCAATGCTTAATAAGGATATCAATTTCTCCTTTGGCAAGGGCGGTAAGGGCGTGAAACCAAGAGATCTTGCGGTTTTCTGTCGTCAGTTCGGCAGTATCTTAAGAGCCGGTGTTAATGTAATCGGCGCATTGGAGATGCTTAGTGAACAGACAGAGTCAAAAGCTCTTAAGGCGGCTCTTAAGAATGTTCAGACATCTGTAGAAAAAGGTGAGACTCTTGCCGGAGCCATGAGAGCTGAAAAGGGCGTTTTCCCACAGCTTCTTATCAACATGGTTGCTGCCGGTGAAGCATCAGGTTCTCTTGAAGCTTCCATTGACAGAATGGCAGAGCAGTTTGAAAAGGATGCAAAGCTCAAAGCTATGATTAAGAAAGCGATGATGTATCCTATAGTACTTTGCTTTGTTGCTATCGGCGTTGTTATTGTAATGCTTACGGTGGTTATTCCTAACTTCACTTCCATGTTTGAAGATTTGGGAAGCGACCTTCCGGCATTTACCAAGGCAGTTGTTGCAGCCAGTGATTTCATTATTGCCTACTGGTACATATTGTTAATTGTGGTAGTTGGTATTGTTGTTGCGTTTAAAATGTGGTCTAAGTCGGAAAGCGGAGCATATACTTTGGCGAAAATTGGTGTTAAGGCTCCTATTTTTGGCAGCCTTACACAGAAGACGGCATGCGCCCGTTTCTCAAGAACATTAAGTACCCTTATGGCGGCAGGTATGCCTATGATTGAAGCTATTGACATCTGTGCAAGGACTATGGATAACCTGCTTTACAGGGATGCACTTCTTAAGGTTAAGAATGGTGTAGGTCTTGGTCTTGAACTTTCAACACAGCTTAAGTCAACAGGACTTTTCCCGGCAATGGTTGTACATATGACAGGTATCGGTGAACAGACAGGTAGTCTTGAAGAGATGCTTAACAACATTGCCGTGTATTATGACGAGGAAGTTGAGACTGCAACACAGGGTCTTACTTCTATGATGGAGCCACTTATCATTCTGGTAATGGCAGGTATTGTATGTTTGCTTATTATGGCAATCTACACACCAATGATTTCTCTGTACGACCAGTTGGGATAATTAGTAACCGGCGGACAGGAAATTGTATAATCTAATGTATATAATTTTTCATTCCCATTAAGGAGGTTACCCGCTTCCGGGAATGGAGAATCATATAAATATAATTTAAAGGGAGATTAAAAAATGAAAAATCAGAAGACATTAGGTAACAAAGGTTTCTCTTTGGTTGAGTTGATTGTTGTTATTGCTATTATGGCAGTACTTATGGGCGTTCTTGCTCCAACTCTTATCGGTAACATTGAGAAGTCAAGAGAGTCAAAGGATCTTCAGAACCTTGATTCTATCTACAACACAATCAACACAGTTCTTGCTACTGAGACAGGTTCTAAGGCAGCTAAGAAGAGTTATGTTGGTGCTGCTTCTGCTGTTAACAGCGCATTGGGCCAGACTGATGATTTCTCTACAAAGCTTACAGAAGCTCTTGGCAGCAGTGTAGATGCAGGTACAGCTACATGTGTTGACGGCGATGACGACCAGATTTATTTCTATATCACAGATGATCTCAGAGTTTGCGTATTCTTAAAGGGTGATGTAAAGAAAGACGATAGCACATCTGATGAAGCTAAGGCTGGTATTGCATACGCTACAAAGAATGAGAAGTATATGGTATCCGGTAACAGCGAAGCTATTAAAGGCATTTCTTCAGCTGCTACTACAACTCCATAAGCTTAATGGTGATTATATTTAATGGGTGATTTAATATGCATGCGGAGATTTATCTGTTTATTCTTATGTTAATAGTGGCTTTCATATATGGTATTGTCATAGGAAGCTTTCTTAACGTACTTATATATAGAATACCATTAAAAGAAAACATAGCGACTAACAGATCTCATTGCATGAAGTGTGGCAATCAAATCAAGTGGTACGACCTCGTACCACTTGTGAGCTACATTTGTCTAAGAGGAAAATGCAGACACTGTGGGCAGAAGATATCAAAACAATATCCATTGATTGAAGGAATAAATGGATGCGGGTATGTTTTGATATTTGCAGTAAACGGATTTTCTCTGCTTAGCATATTGTATTGCTTGGTTTTTTCAATTCTCATAGTTATATCCGTAATTGACTGGAGGACTTATGAGATACCGCCAAGTCTTAACTTGGCAATTGGTGTGATTGGCGCTGTAAGGGCGGCAATTGATTATGAAAACCTGTTAGAATATCTAATAGGATTTTGTGCTGTTAGTGGTTTTCTACTAATATTATTCCTGCTTACGAAAGGTAGAGGAATAGGCGGCGGCGACATTAAGTTAATGGCGGCAGCAGGCTTGTTCCTTGGATGGAAGAACATAATTCTTGCATTTATAATAGGAACAGTGCTTGGCGCAGTAATTCACGTTACCCTTATGAAGTTAAAGGGTAAGGAACGCATGTTAGCTTTTGGACCTTATTTATCCGCGGGAATATTCATTGCCATGTTATTTGGCAATACGATAATTACATGGTACATGAGCTTATTTAATATATAAAAAATATATAACACAAAATAGATTCCTAAGGACTTGGGAGGATGAATAAATAATGGCTAAGAGCAGTAATAGATTATTATCCATTGCGATTAATAATGAATATATTAAAATAGCAGAGATTTCTAAACAAGGCAGAAATCATGTGGTGCATAAGGCAGTTACGGTTGCCACACCAGAACGTTCATATAGTGATGGTGTTATAAGAGACAGAGCTATTCTTGCAAAAACGATAAAGATTGCTCTGGATAACCATCAGATTACAACAACCAATGTGATTTTTACAATCGCATCAACAAAGGTTCCAACAAAGGAAGTTATTGTTCCTGCAGTTAAGAACAATAAGGTTGGAGAAATTATCGGTACGAACTTAGCAGAGTATTTCCCTGTTAATATAGAGGATTATATCTGGCAACACGTTGTACTTGAAAAGATTGAAAGCGGCGAAGATACAGGTAAGTTAAAGGTTCTCGTTATTATGATGCCGGCGGAGATGATTGATGCATACTACGAGCTGGCTTCTACACTTGGTCTTTCAGTATATCGTATTGATTATGTCGGTAATTCTATTTACCAGGCTTTAAAGGGCCAGATAGACAATGAGCCTTCAGTCGTTATACAGATTGAAAATGACTCTACAATTGTTAATATTTTTGAAAATAACGTATTGCAGTTACAGAGAACAATTCCGTATGGAAAATCAGTAGTTGTTAATATGGTTATGGATAAATTCGGTGTCAGATATGATACTGCACTTAAGAAACTTCAGGATGAGGAACTTGTACATTCAGAGTTTGACGGCGATGATATTACAGATTCACTCAAGTATCTTTTATCTAACGTAAACCGAGTAATTGATTACTATGTTTCACGTAACAATTCAAAGCCGATTACAAAAGCTTATGTAATCGGTAATGCCACAACAATTCTTGGCCTGGTTCAGCTTTTTGCCAATGAGCTGAATATGCCGTTGATGAATATTGACGCACTTAGGGATGTTACAGGTGATAAGAAGACATATATTGATGAATCATCACTTCCTTCTTATATTACCAACATTGGTTCTGTGATTGCTCCGGTTAACTTTGTTCCTAAGAATGTTAAGGCGTCTGCATCAAGAAGGGATACGACACAGTTCTTCAAGGTTTTGCTTGGTGCGGCTGTAGTCGCATCAGCTGCAATGGTAATTGTGCCTCTGATTCTTATGATGAGTGCTAAGAGTGAGAGAGACAGGATGCAGGAGAATGTTGACAAGATTAAGAATATTGAGAATATCGTAGCACAATATTATGATGCCAAGGATATTGCGACAGATACAGAGAATTTCAGAAAGCTTACAGTAGGTAATAATGATGTTATCGTTGACTTTATTAATAATCTCGAGAAGAATATCCCTTCGGACGTTACCTTCAAGAGTATGTCTGTCAACAATGGCTCGGTTGCAGTGAGCGGTGTATGTTCAGGAAAGCCTTCGGTGGCTTTACTTAAGCAAAAGCTTGAATCAATTCCGAATGTGGCGTCGGTTGTGCTTGGTTCGGTAACAGAGACAAAAGATGCAAACGGTATAGTAACAGCCAGCTTTACTTTCACTTGTACTTTTTCACGTGTGGAAAATGTTGAGACTGAAAGTGAATCGAAATAAGGGAGGTATTAAAAATGATGGATAAACTTAAACTTAATATTTCTCTTTGGGATAAATATAAGAAATTCTTTATTGTT
>JBJENU010000209.1:0-2068 GCA_051880355.1 Lachnospiraceae bacterium
GCGTACAAGGTAGATGTCGCTTACGCGACCGCACTCGGCGCGAGAGTCCGCAAGCGGCCTCTTTTTGATTTTAACCCCCTTTGGTGCGAAAAAGAATTTGTTTATGGAAATAGGAGGATGAAGAAATGTTTGATTACAGACAGTACAAGAAAACTTATTTTATGCCACCGGTTGAATGTTTGGACTGGGTTAAGAAGGATGCCATTGACAAGGCACCTATCTGGTGCAGTGTTGATTTGCGTGATGGCAATCAGGCGCTTATTGAGCCTATGAGCCTTGATGAAAAATTGGAATATTTTAATATGCTTGTGAAGCTTGGATTTAAGGAGATTGAAGTGGGCTTTCCGGCAGCTTCGGATACAGAATATCAGCTTGTAAGGACTCTGATTGAAAAGAATATGATTCCTGATGACGTTACAATTCAGGTGCTTACACAGGCAAGAGAACATATTATCCGCAAGACCTTTGAGGCTGTTGCAGGTGCTCCAAGAGTTATTGTCCATGTTTACAACTCGACATCTGTTCCTCAGCGTGAGCAGGTATTCAGAAAATCAAAAGAAGAAATCGCACAGATTGCAGAAAACGGTGCAAGGCTTTTGAAAGAATTGGCCCAGCAGACAGAAGGTAATTTTGCTTTTGAATACAGCCCTGAAAGCTTCAGTCAGACTGAGGTAGATTATGCTCTTGAGGTCTGCAACAGAGTTATTGATATCTGGCAGCCGACTCCTGATAACAAGTGCATTATTAATCTTCCTGTTACTGTTGAGTGTGCAATGCCTCATGTATATGCAAGTCAGATTGAATATATGCATAAGAATATGCATAACAGAGACAGCGTTATTATTTCACTTCATCCGCATAATGACAGAGGATGTGGAGTAAGCGATGCTGAGATGGGAATTCTTGCAGGAGCAGACAGAATTGAAGGTACTTTGTTTGGCAATGGTGAGAGAACAGGTAATGTGGATATTGTCACACTTGCCATGAATATGTATGCACAGGGTGTTGATCCGGAACTTGATTTTTCTAATATGTCAGAAATTGCGGAGATGTATGAGCGTCTTACCCAGATGAAAATCAGTGACAGACATCCGTACTGCGGCAAGCTTGTGTTTGCGGCTTTTTCCGGCTCACATCAGGATGCAATTGCCAAGGGAATGAAGTGGCGTGAAGAAAAGGACCCTTCAAAGTGGACAGTTCCTTATCTTCCAATCAATCCGGAAGATGTAGGCAGGAAATATGATGCAGATGTTATCCGTATCAACAGCCAGTCAGGTAAAGGCGGTGTTGCTTACATACTTGAGCAGAGCTGCGGAATCAAGATTCCTGCTAAGATGAGGGAAGATTTAGGCTATGCGGTTAAAGCGGTTTCTGATGTTAAGCATAAGGAACTTTCACCTAATGAAATCTTTGAAATTTTTGAGAAGAGATACAGAAACTATACACCAATTTTTAATACTGTTGAATGTCATTTCAAACAGCTTGCTGAAGGCGGAATTTCAACTGTTGTCACAATTCAGAAGACAGGAGAGGCACCGTTTGAGGCGACTGGCGAAGGAAAGGGACGTATTGAGGCTGTAAGCAGGGCATTTTCAGCAGCTTTTGATTATCCTTGTGAAATTGTATGCTACGAGGAGCACGCCCTTAAAAACGGTTCTGACTCAAGCGCTATTGCTTACGTTGGTATTCAGGGAAAGGATGGCAAGAGCTTATACTTTGGTATCGGTATAGACCATGATATTATAAGGGCTTCCATTGATGCACTTATTTCAGCATTAAACAGAAGTATGGAAAACTAAATCTGCCATATTTTGGAGAGTGTACGCGATGCACTCTCCATTTTGTTGCAATAAAGTATTGACAAAGCCTGTAAATCCGTTGATAATAGCTATGGAGTTGAATTATATAATGTACGGGGTGTGGATTATGAAGAGTAAGTTTGTTCTGGCATCAGGTTCACCAAGAAGAAGGGAACTGCTGTCACAGATTGGAATTAGGTTTTCGGTTAAGGTAAGCAACGCTGATGAGGATATAGAAGAAGCTAATCCAAAAGAGCTGGTAAAAAAAT
>JBJENU010000210.1:0-8945 GCA_051880355.1 Lachnospiraceae bacterium
CGGATTCTAATACCAATATTAAGATTTCCAATAAGAACCGTTTTGTTGATTACATAGTGCCAAGCTGGAGGGATTTACTGCTGACCTTTGCCCTGCTGGCAGGAGTTACGCTTTTAGGTGTAGTCTTCAGGGGCCTGGGCTTTACGGAGTCCAATATTATAACGGTTTATATTCTGGGAGTTCTTATTAACGCAATTATTACCAAAAGTCATTTATGCAGCCTTATCAGCTCTCTGTGCAGTGTTTTACTTTTTAACTATTTCTTTACGGAGCCAAGGCTGTCATTTCATGCCTACGAGGCAGGATATACCGTCACATTTATTATTATGCTGATTGCAGCACTGCTTACAGGAACATTGGCAAATAAATTAAAAGATAATGCCAAGCAGTCTGCACAGGCGGCTTTTAGAACCAAGGTATTGTTTGATACCAACCAGCTTTTACAGAAGGCAAGGACTGAAAATTCAGTTATTAAGGTAATTGCGGGACAGGTAATTCTTCTGCTGAATAAAAATGTGATTATTTATCCTGTTGAAGATAACAGGCTTGGTGACGGCTGTATTTTTACAAGTGATGGAAGCGGCAGGGATACTGTATTTGGTGAAGAAGGAGAAAGAACTGCCGCAAAATGGGTATTTGAAAATCATAAGCGGGCAGGTGCCAATACAAAAATTTATCCCGACGCTAAGGCATTATATCTTGCTATCCGTCTCAATGGGGCCATATATGGTGTTATGGGAATACATGTGGGTACGGAAGCGGTAAGCTCCTTTGAATACAGTATTCTTATGTCTATTCTTGGTGAATGTGCCCTTGCAATGGAAAATATCAAAAACGGCAGGGACAAGGAAGAAGCAGCCATTATGGCACAGAACGAGAAGCTTCGTGTCAATCTTTTAAGAACAATATCACATGACTTAAGGACTCCTCTCACCTCAATTCTTGGCAACGCAAGTAATTTGTGTGCCCACTATAAGCAGATGGATGACGAAATGTTAGAACAGATATTTTCCGATATTTATGATGATTCGGAGTGGCTTATAAATCTTGTTGAAAATCTTTTGTCAGTTACCAGAATTGAAAATGGCCAGCTTCAGATGAATTCATCAGTTGAGCTTGTTGATGATGTCATTGACGAAGCGGTAAAGCATGTGGACAGAAATAAGATAAAGCATAATCTGACGGTGAAAACCGGCGATGAAATGCTTCTGGCAGAAATGGATGCAAAGCTGATTATCCAGGTTATAATTAACATCATAAATAATGCAATTAAATATACACAGGAAGGCTCAGAAATTGTGGTAGAGACTGCTTTTGACAATGACTGGGTATATATCAGCATATCGGATAATGGCCCGGGAATGGATGAAAATATGAAACAGCATGCATTTGATATGTTTTATACGGGACATAACAAAGTGGCAGACAGTAAGCGGAGCATGGGACTTGGTCTTGCACTGTGCAAGGCTGTTGTGGAAGCACATCATGGAACCATACAGGTTACAGACAATAAACCGTCCGGCTGCATATTTACATTCAGTCTTAAGAGAGGAGAAGTGAATTTGAATGAATAAGACACAGGTGTTGGTTGTTGAAGATGATACTCCTATCAGGAATCTGATTATAACCACTTTAAAGACTCACGATTATAAATACATTGCCGCCAAAAACGGAAGTGAAGCCATTATGCAGGCATCTACGTGTAATCCGGATGTTATTTTTCTTGATTTAGGTCTTCCCGATATTGACGGAGTTGAAGTAATTAAAAAAGTAAGAGAATGGTCCAATATGCCAATTATTGTAATCAGCGCACGAAGCGAGGATGAAGATAAAATCGAGGCACTGGATGCAGGTGCTGATGACTATTTAACCAAGCCTTTTTCAGTGGAAGAGCTTCTTGCAAGGCTTAGGGTTATGCAGAGAAGGATTATGCAGCTTTCAACAGATATGCAGGCAGGGGAAAGCCCTGTATACACCAATGGACGGCTTAAAATTGATTATGCTGCAGGATGCGTGTACATGGGTGAGGAAGAACTAAAGCTTACACCTATTGAGTACAAGCTTCTTTGCCTTCTTGCAAAAAATACCGGAAAGGTTTTAACGCACAAATATATTACCACAAATATCTGGGGCAATACAGGTGACAGTAATGTGGCATCTCTTCGTGTTTTTATGGCTACATTGAGAAAAAAGCTTGAAATGGGTGAAAATCCGCCACAGTACATACAGACACATATCGGCATTGGATACAGGATGCTGAAATACGATGTAAAAGGAGCAAACTAGGATATTGAAATTATGTCTCCAAAGTAGTATTATGATAATCAAGATACAGCTGTGGAGGTAAAAAATATGAAGGCTAAAAAGAACATAATAGGTTTATTGATTGCTGCCGTGATTCTTACAGTGAGTGGTGTCATCGGCGGGGTTACAGGTGTCTTTAATGATGTGCAGGATATAACTAAGATTATCAGGTTCAATCCGGAAACAATACTTAAAGTAATAATTATTATTTGTTTCCTTTGGGCAGTCAACTGTATTATCCAGCTTATATTCGCAGCGTTCAAGGGTAAAAAAGGCAGAACACAGACACTTGTCACAGTTATTGCCAGCCTTACAAGATATGCCATTGTAATTATTGGTTTTTGCTGGGTGCTTACAGTTATGGGAGTTAATATCAGCACAATATTTGCCAGCATAGGAATTGTAGCACTGATTATTGGCTTTGGCGCAGAGAGTCTTGTGGCTGACCTTGTTACCGGTATTTTTATTCTTTTTGAAAATCAGTTTAACGTAGGCGATATAATTGAAGTTGACGGTTTCAGAGGAACAGTTGAAGCAGTTGGAATCCGCACCATAAGTGTTCGTGATACAGGCGGTAATATTAAGATTATTAACAATTCCGATTTGAAAAACATTATCAACCGTTCTGAGCAGGGGTCAGTGGCAATCAGCGAAATCGGAGTTTCTTATGCCACAGACCTGGACGAGCTGGAGGGTAAGATAGAAGGTATTCTTGGTCAGATAAAGGAAAAACATCCTGATATTTTTGTGGGAACCATTGAATATCTTGGCGTTGAGGACCTTGCCGATTCAAGTGTTGTGCTTAAGTTCAAGGCTGACGTTATGGAGAAAAATATTTTCAAGGGCAGGAGAGTTCTTAACAAGGAGCTTAAGTGTGCTTTTGACAGAGAAAATATTGAGATTGCATTTCCACAGATTGATGTTCACAACAGATAAGGGGTATTTATGAAGGATGAATTTAATCAGCCTAAAGAAGAAAACGAAATCCGTGAATTTTCGCTGGAAGGTAATCTGAAGGAATATAATGACGGAACTGAGTTTTTCCAAGGTGCAGCAGAAAAAACGGACAAATCTCCAAAAGAATCCTCATATAAGAAAATAAAAAAGATGGGATTTCTTATGGCTGCAACTCTTTCTGTTGCTGTGATTACCAACAGTATTTATCCGGAATTCAGTATTTTGCCGGAGAAAACTGTGAATGCACAGACCGGGGAACCTGATGTGCCGGCTTTAACAGGTGATACTGCCGATGAGGCATTTCCTGTTCTTGGCAATATAGAGCCATATGAAGAGCCTCTCGCAAGTGGTTTCATAGAGAACTATGTTCTTGTAATTGATGATGTGGAAAACAGAGGATATCCAATATATCAGGGCAATCCGGAAAGCAGCAGTTTTACGCTGGATGGTATAAGCTATAATCGCCAGACAAATGTTTTAACACTTACTGACTGTGAGATTCCGGTACTTGAAGTCAACCTTATGGGAAATGGTTTTACTATTAATCTCGAGGGTGAAAATAATATCGGCACAATACGTGTCTGGGGCTATGGTTATGGTGGAAGCGTTACCTTTACCGGCGATGGAAGTCTTACCATCAATAAGGACAGTCGCTATGAAGTGGGCCTGGAGCTCCAGTGTGAGAACAGCAGAAGCTGCATAATGATTGATAAGGATGCAAAGCTTAATATATATGGTAGCAAGGCAGCTGTTGCGGTATATTCGTCCACCTGTGAAAAAGGTATATATTATCTTGCTCCCGTTAAGATGTCAGGTGGTGTGAGGGCTGTCACAGATGTGTGCCCGACACAGAATTATTCTGACGGACTGGGAACTAATTATACCATTGTGGACGAAAACGGAGATTTTGCAACCTATGTAAAGTTCTCGCAATGAGTAATATATAATGAGGGTAATTTATGAATAATGACAGACCAATTTTAAAAAATAAAATATATCTGTATCTGACAGAGTTTTTTGCAGGTATGTCAGTTATGGCAGTGGAATTAGGGGCAAGCAGATTACTTGCTCCTTATTTTAGTTCGTCCCAGATTGTGTGGACTATTATTATAGGAACTATTATGATTGCCATGGCACTGGGAAATATCTATGGAGGGCGCAGTGCAGATAAGAATCCTAATCCTGATAAATTGTATGGAAGAATTATTATTGCAGCCATATGGATTGCGGCAATTCCTGTTGTAGGCAAGTATATAATTCTGGGAATTTCAGGATTACTTATTTTTACGGTAAACAGCAACTTCCTTGTCATTGCCGGTTTTGCGGCATGTATGGTAATTTTTGTATTTCCGCTTTTTCTGCTTGGAACAGTGACTCCAAGCCTTGTGAAATTTACGGTGGATAATCTTGACGATAACGGAAGGATTGTGGGCAATCTTAACGCTTCCAATACAATCGGCAGTATTATAGGAACCTTTGTGCCTACCTTTATAAGCATTCCGGCAGTGGGAACGTCAGTAACATTTCTGATTTTTGCAGGAATTCTTCTGGCATTATCCGTTACTTATTTTGTCTCGTCTAAGGTGAGCCCCAGGCAGGTAAAGAAAATACCTGTGGGAATTGTAATCTTTTTGCTGTGCTGCGGTCTGGGACATAATAACAGTTTTGCTTTCTGGCAGAAAAATCTTACGTACGAAGGTGAGTCAATTTATAATTATCTTCAGGTTTATGAGGATGACAGCCAGGTAGTGCTGTCCACCAACGTTTTGTTCGGCGTACAGTCGGTGTATAAGAAGGAAAAGGGTCTTACGGGAATGTACTATGATTACGCCATGGCTGCACCCTATATGACAGGTGTTAATGAGAAAAGTGACGTAAAGGTACTTATCCTTGGCAACGGTACAGGCACTTACGGAACACAATGCAAAAGATATTTTAATAATATGACAGTGTCAGGTGTTGAAATCGACCAGAAAATTACGGATTTGGCGATAGAATATTTTGAACTGCCGGAGGATATAGATGTTACAACCTACGACGGGAGGGCGTATCTGAACACAGTTAAAGATAAGTATGATGTGATTATGGTGGATGCTTATCAGGATATCACAATTCCTTTTCAGATGTCTTCTGTTGAGTTTTTTACACTGGTTAAGGAACATCTGACAGATGATGGTGTAATGGTTGTTAATATGAATATGCGTGGTGATGGTGAGGGAAATATTAACCAGTATCTTTCTGATACCATTGCAAGTGTATTTTCAGAGGTGTATACTATTGATGTAAAGGGTTCAACCAACAGGGAACTTTTTGCTTCAAACGCATCTGATATGATAGAACGTTTCCACAAAAATATTGCTGATGAAGCCCAGGAGGACTTGGGAAAAATGATGGAAGAGGTATCTGCCAATCTTTGGAAATACAATCCCGGCAATTATATTATGACAGATGATAAGGCACCTGTTGAACTGCTTGGTATGAAGGTTATTGACCAGCTGATTAAGAGTGAGGTTGAATACTACAAGAAAATATACGAGGAAGGCGGATTATCAGCCTTATTGGATGAGTTATAATATGACAAAAGAATTTTTAAAACAGCAACTGGCTGATATGGGACTTAAATCTGATGACAGCCTTATGCTTCATTCTTCCATGAAGGCCATAGGTAGCGTTGCAGGTGGTGCTGATACGGTTATAGATGCATTTATGGAATATTTCAGTGATGGAATGTTTATGACACCTGCCCATACGTGGAGACAGATGAGCGATACCTATAATGTATTTGACCCGGCAGTAGAGCCGGCGTGCGTCGGCATAATTCCCAACATTTTTATGAAAAGAGAAAATGTGTACCGCTCACTGCATCCTACTCACAGCATTGCAGCATTTGGCAGGAATGCCATGGAATATGTCAGGGGTGATGAGAATTTTGATACGCCCTGCAACCCGGCAGGATGCTTTGGCCGGCTTAAGGATATCAATGCCAAAATCCTTCTTGCAGGTGTTACCCACGCAAGAAACACATACATTCACAGCATTGAAGAAAGCTTTGATGTTCCCGACAGGTTTACTAAAGCCCCTTCTGTGTTCTATGTAAAAATGCCTGACGGTAATTTGAAGGAAGTTAAAATGTACCGCCATTACAACTCTTGTATGGCACACATTTCAGAAAGCTTTGACAAATTGATGGATTACTATTTTGAAACAGGTGCAGCCGTAAGGGCTAAATTGGGAAATGCTGACAGTATTTTGTGTGATGCAGGCAGACTCTACGAGTCAACGGCAGCAGTTCTTAAAAAAGACATTAACTTTTTTATTCCACTTAATAAATATTCAGGGTGATGATTATGAAAAAGATACTAAAAACAGTGGCAGCTTTATTTTTATGTGCCGGTGTTCTGGTCCTAACCGCCTGTGGTAACAGTGACAATGCGGGAAAAAATGAACATAGTATTTATACCGGAGAAAAGGTTTATGCCCATTGTAATGACAGAATTTTGGAAATAGAATTGGCAGATAACCCTTCGGCAGAGGCTTTTTATACGCTTTTAAAGGAGGGCAGTCTGACAATTAATATGTACGACTATGGCAGACTGGAAAAGGTTGGCAGTGTGGGTGAAATTCTTCCCACCAACAATACGGAGCTGACTGCAAAGTGCGGCGATGTAATGCTGTATGAGGGCAGTCAGATTATGATTTATTATGATAGCAAAAGCTGGAGCTTTACCAGACTGGGAAGGATTTCCAATGTATCTGACGAAGAACTTAAAAAGATACTTGGAGACTCCGATATAAAAATAACTTTTTCATGTGAGAAATAATTATGAAGATTGCACTTGCAGAATATGAAATTGCCTGGGAGAACCGGGATGATAATTTGAAAACAGCACAAAAAATATGTGAGACGGCATCACAATCGGGTGTTGACCTGTTATGCTTTCCTGAGATGAGCTTTACGGGATTTTCCATGAACACAGGCAAAACAAAGCAGGACAAATTTGACGACTTTAATCTTGTAAAAGACTGTGATATGGCAGTGGGAATTGGCTGGGTAAAGGACTGCGGTGATTTGTGTGAAAACCACTATTCAGTCTGCAATGCTTCGGGAATAATTCTTGACTGCACCAAGATTCATCCTTTCAGCTATGCCGGGGAAAATCTGTATTTCAGAGGGGGAAATGAATTAAAGGTGTGTGATTTTTGCGGATTCAGTGTGGGCGCGGCAATCTGTTATGATTTACGTTTTGGCGACACCTTCAGTGCGCTTGCTGATATGTGTCACCTTGTTCTGGTGCCTGCCAACTGGCCTGCAAGCCGTTCAAACCATTGGAAAACATTGCTTTCGGCAAGAGCTGTTGAAAATCAATGCTATGTTGCCGGTATTAACTGTATGGGAAACATTGGAGGTATCCGGTATTCGGGTGACAGTGCAATATATAATCCCGATGGCGTTGCAATCAAACCGTCTGCCGTTATTAAAGACGGCAGAAGCAGAATTTTAATATATGAAATTGAAAACGATGTATGCCAATACAGGGATAATTTTCCTGTGCGTCAGGACAGAAGATGCCTGACCGCAAGGAGATAATCATCTAAATCATTCATTCTGTTTATTCTTTTCAACAAGTCAGGCTCTTCAGGGAAAGAACGGCCAAGATAGCTCCACAGCTCCTTCATTCTGAAGAGCACATCACGCTGGCAGTTCATTTCAAGGCGGTATCCGGATATGAGGTCATTGTGGAATTCCAGGAGCCGCCTTCTGTTAACGGGTGCACTCTGTCTGTTGACAATATTCTCTGATAACTCAGGGTTGGCAAGAAGACCGCGCCCAATCATAACCTCCTCTAAGTGTGGAAATTTTTCTGTTATTTCTTCAAAATCTTTTACTGATGTAATATCACCATTGTACACGATTTTATTTTTGCTGTTTTCCAGCCCGTATTGGAACACTTCAAGATTAGGAGAACCTTTATACATCTGCTTCTGAACACGCGGGTGGATTATGATGCGGGAAAAGCTGTAATTGTTGTATACTTTCAGCAGGTCCTCAAATTCTTCGGGAAATTCCAAACCGATTCTTGTTTTGACAGAGATTGAAAGTCCGGGGCAGTCTTGTATTCCTTCAAAAGTTTCTTCAAAAAATGAGTCCAGCTTATCCGGAAATTGTAGAAACCCTGCGCCCTTTCCTTTGGTTACAACTGTTCCCGAAGGACATCCAAGGTTAAGGTTGACCTCCCTGTAGCCTGCCTCATAAAGAAAAATGGCTGTCCTTACAAAGTCTGCGCTGCTGTTTGTAAGAACCTGTGGAACAACCTTGTCTATCCGGTTGTTGTGGGGACTTACATCTCTTTTATCCTTTCCTTTAAAGCCCTTTGCCGAGCTTGGGGAAATAAATGGGGTATAAAACTGGTCAATTCCGCTGTAATGCTTCATAAAAGCGTTGCGGTACACATATCCGGTAATGCCTTCCATAGGCGCAAAGATAAGCTTCATAAAAATCTCCAATACAAAATACTAACACCTACAATACACATTTTTGGAACATTCGTCAACTGAGAAATGAGACGGGGTGAGGGCGGAAATAGAAAAAGGTCCGGTGGAGCTTTTTCCCGCCGAACGGACCGAAGCAGACTTTAGGAGGCAGAGACCCGAACCCATGCAAAGCAGGGGATAGAGGGGCACAG
>JBJENU010000211.1:0-8872 GCA_051880355.1 Lachnospiraceae bacterium
GGTAAGATTAACCTTACCTGAACCGTCTCCCATATCAAAGCCTTCAATATCAGCCAGCTTGCTGGAACCTGTAAGTGCATCTGCACCGCTTTTAGCCTTAATCTGACCGCCTGTAAGATATCCTGACGATGCAAGCTCCTTGACAATCAATGTCTGGGTTCCTGATACCGCAGTTGAAGAAGCAGAAACCTTGGCAAGATTAGAATTGCTGATAGATGCACTCTTAAGACTGTAAGCAGAAGAAAAACGCATCTTTGACAGACTTGAACTGTAGAATCCGTATATCTTGGAGTTCATCTCCTTCCAGGCATCCTGCTTCCATTCCAGCTTAGTCTGCTGTTTAACAATATTATCTTTTCTGGTTGAATATGACTTCATCAGGTCTTTTACAAGAGTATCTGTATCAAGACCGGAAGCCATACCTGACAAACGTATTGGCATTATGATACCTCCTTTAACGCTTCTCGTCGACCAGGATACCTGCTATCTCCCAAGCCTTCTCAAGCATCTCAAGTGCTTTCTCTGAAGGGATTTCCTTGATTACTTCATCGGTATCCTTGTCTTTAATTTTAATTGTTATCCTGCGGGTAGCTTCGTGATATCCGAATTCAGCAATCGTATTATTGTTAATCTTACGATTAATGTCCTTTGCTGCTTCTGCCAAAGAACTCTGTTGCTTCTTTGACTGTTTTTCCGCATCATTTCCGCTTCCCTGCATTTCATCAGAACCGGCTCTGTTAATTACCAGCACATCTGAAGCAACTGAATTAGACACTGTCTCCGGTGCCTCTGTAACCGGTTCAGGTGCTTTAACTGGTGCAGGCTTAACTGCTGCCGTCTGATATGATGCTGTAGCATTAGCTACACTATTGATAGAATCAATTCCCATATATCCACCTCCATGTGTGAAAAAGAAAATATATACAGACCTTTTGGTCTATCAGATATATCGGTTACTGTACATTATATTTTAACATTGTTTTAAAAAAAGTACAATATTTTTTTACTTTTTAAGTAATTTCTTAAGGCCCTCTGCATCGATGGAATTAGCAGCTTCCTTATTAGATTCCTGAATCTGTTCAAAAACTTCCTTACGATAGATTGGAACACTTTTAGGTGCATTAATGCCAAGCTTAATCTGGTCACCCTTAATTTCTATAACAGTTATCTCAATATTACCGTTTATAACTATTGATTCATCTTTTTTTCTTGATAGAGCAAGCATATTAATCCTCCTTGTTCATTCTGTTTGTCAAAAGCTCATAAATCGGGAATTTTACAAGGTAATCCTCATTCTCTGCAATAAGCTGGCATGCCTTAAGATTCTCTGCGTTAATAACAATAGGTGCTTTCAGATTAACCGTCATCTTAGCTATATCAGATGGAACAGTCATTGTGACAAGCACAAGAAATTCTGTCTTATCCCCGATTCCAATGGCCTTAAGAGCTTCATCATCAACAAACGGATCATAGTCCTGTCTGATTATCATTGGATCTATAACAGGAAGTGCAAGGTTTACCTCATCAAGAGACTGGAGCCACATAATTCCGCCGTTGCTTTCCTCTGTAGTATCATAAATAATCGTATACTTCTTATAATCTTCAAAACCCATCAAGCCATTTTCAAAAGTAATAATCTTGTCATCTGCAATTTCAACTTTCCCAAACCATTTTGTTTCTACTAACATTACATCCTCCGTTCTGCCGGCTGTGCCGACCATACACCTTATCTGGTTACATTATACTCTTATACCTTATAAAAAGTCAAGAAGGGACTGCCTTACAACCTTGCTTGCCGAGCTTAGGGAAGCATTGTATACAAGTTCTGCCGAAGTGTAATTGACTACAATCTCTTCAAGGTCCACATCCTCGTTCTTTGACTTTAATTCCTCTACACTTGTGCGCTGCTCCGTCAGTCTTGACTCAGTAAGTTTAAGGCGGGTAGTCCTGTTACCTACGTCTGCAATTGCCGAAGCAAGCTGCTGTTCATACTTCTGGAAAATAGTATTGCCGGCATCAAAAGCTTTCTGCATCTGGTCCGCCGCCATATCATATTCCTTCTGGGCAGCCTCAATAAGCGCATCTATTCTTTCCTGGGCATCAGGATCCTTATAAGCATCCTGCCCTTTCATATCTTTTAATTTTGCAATTTTTTCTTCCACATCATTAACTGTCTGAACGCTATTAACAATGTTGTCAATATCTCTTCCCACATAAATGCTAAACACTTCTTCAGCCTGTGTATTAACCTTTAATTTCTGCGCGTAGTTAATGGTATATTCAATATCCTGCCTCTCATAATTATATTCAATCGGGTTTGCCGGATCTGACTTGTCAATACATGTAAAATAGTGTTCAGGCTTCACATAGCCTTTGCTAAATTCGCTCTTGTCATATGTAAAAGAAATATCACTGCTGTTTTTTACCGCCTCATACACATTATTTCCAAGAATCAGCTCACCGGTTTCCGAATTAACAAGTACTTCATCATCTCCCGGCACTGCGTTGGTATCTGTCGTCTGAGTGACTGCGTATGAGTTACCGCCTGCCGTAAGTGAAGAAAATCCTGTCTGTTCAATACCTGAATAACCAAGGACAATCTTGTGGTTTGTCTCAACCACAGGCATATTGGCAATAATGTCATCCGCCGTCAGTCCGGTATTATTGGCCTGTTCAATGCTGACAGTATTCCTGTAAACAACACCTGTCTTAATGTCTTCCCCTGTAAAATTCTGTGTAATTGTGTAAAAATGGTTGGCAGCCTCAGAATCTGTCTGGTATGTAAGAGAAGAATCCGTCTTAAATCCTGTAAAAACATATCTTCCCGCATAGTCAACATTGCCCTGTGCATAAAATCCTGACTTAAGCTGCAAAAGTCCGTCGGCAATAATTCTTCTCTCAGAAGTTGCCAGGGAATCAGTGGCACCGTGATTACACTTCTCGTATAAATCATCGATAATTTCATTTGCCTGGTCCATGGCTCCCTCTGTAACACTCATCCACGAGCGGGCATCAGGAATATTTTTCTTAAGATACTGTTCAATCTCATTGAGATTAGACCTGAATCTTAATGCCCTTATGGCAATAATTGGATCTTCGGAAGGCCGGCTGATTTTCTTTTGTGTGGACAGCTGTGTGTCCATGGTATTCATCTGGTTCTTATTCACATTGATATTAGCAAGTGAATTGTTAATCATCATTCTGTTTGTAATTCTCATAACTAAACACCCATTTCATTAATCAGCTTGTTATAAATTTCATTCATTACCGACATCATTTTGGCATTAAGATTATATGCCTGCTGGAACTTTATCAGATCCATACCCTCTTCATCCTCATCAACGCCCATAACCGAAAGTCTCTGATTCTGAATTGAATTTTTAAGATTAGTATAGTTTGTCTGGAACTTAGTTGCCTGTTCCGAGTCAATTGCAACTGTGGCAACGATGCTTTCCAGAAAATATGAGCCCGTACCTCCGTTGAAAACCTTCTCGTTACAGATGGAAATAAGACTGTCAACAAGGTCGCTGAAGGATTCACCTTTGGTGTGATCTGTTGTTGTTGCCAGAAGTGACTGGTCCTTTACCAGCTCATCATTGACTGAAACAGAGCTTGCCGACATAGGAGTGTCCTCATATTTTATTGTAAAAAGCGGGATACCCGGTTTGCCGTCAATAGTCTCTCCTGATGTAAACACCTGGTTAATTTTATCTGTAAAAAGCTGTACAAATTCATTAAGCTTTGCCTGATAATAAGGAATTCCCTTGTAGGAGGTATTATAGTCAATGTCAAGCTCTATCTCAAGACTCTTGTTGCCCTCACTATCAGTCACTACCTTTTCGTAGCAGTCGTCACAGCCATCCCTCAAATCAATCAGGGCTCTCAGTTCACCGCCTAACTGACTGCTGTACTCGTCAAAGGACAGACCGCTTGACCAGCTGATATCATACATACCCTCTGCATCGGAAGCATTTCTCTTCTCTTCCTTGGCAGTGGTTTTAAGTGTGTTGTAATTGTAATTTTCAACCAGCGGCTGACCGTTAATGGTAACACTGAAATATGTAAGTCCGTTGCCAATTTCTGTCTCCTTTGTCTCAATATTGGCAATAGCTGACAGTTCATCAAGGAGAAGATTTCTCTTATCCCTTAAGTCATTGGCACTTCCGGAGCTGGCCTCAACCTGGTTAATCTGTTTATTAAGTGCTGCAATGTTCTGGGCAATAGTGTTAACCTGATTCACCTTAGCCTTGACTTCTTCATTCAAATCCTTCTGGACATTGGTAAGATTCTTGGACAAGTTATTAAAATAATCTGCAAAACTTTTAGCTGCGTTAATTACTCCATTTCTTGCTGCCTCCTCCTGAGGTGTCTTTTTTAACTCCTCCAGAGAAAGAAAAATATTTTCATAGCTCGCCTTGTAGCTTTCCACAGCGTACTCATTCAGATAATCCTCAATTGACGTCATATAGCTGTGCATAACCTCGTACTGTCCCAGATTACTCATATTATTTCTATATTTTACGTCATAGTAGGTATCCCTTATCTGGTCGATGCTGTTAACAACAACACCTGCGCCTAAAGTTCCGTAGCTGGCATAAGTTCTCTGTGCCCTTGCAGCCTCAACCTGCGCCTGCTGCCTTGAATATCCTTCCGTATTAATGTTGGATACATTATGAGCGGTTGTATTAATAGATGCATTGGCGGCCTGAAGACCTGTATATGCAATTGTCAGACCAAAAAATGTTGAAGACATATCCGCTCCTCCTTTTCAAAAATTCCACTGTAAACTATCAGCTGCCAAGCTGCATAATAATATGTTCAAGCATTTCACTTACAACATTAATATAACGTGAAGCGGCGTTGTACGCCTGTTGGAACTTAATCATATTCTGCAGCTCTTCATCAGAGGATACACCCTCTGTCTGAAGTCTCTGATTATCGTATCCGCTGGTCATTGTCTCCTGGTTATTCACCATGGTTCTAAGAATTTTGCCTGTATCAGCAACCTCATCAACAAAATTAGTGTAGAAATTCATAAATGTTTCTTTACTGAATCTTGAAGGATTAAGAGATGCAAATTCTCTTTCCCAGATATTTGTCAGTTCCTCCGCCCTGTCATATCCTGCATCACCATTTTCCTTGGTAAGAGGAAGCTTGGTGACATCAGCAGAGGCCACCTTGTTAACCTGAATATTGCCAAGCGTATAATCAGAAAAGTTATTGGTTGCATTAATATCATTTCTTACATAATAAATATTACCATCCGTACCTGTAACCTGCTTATATCTGTCCGTGTATTCCCTTGAAAAAAGCTCAATTCCCACAGATTTTTCCGAATCCATACCATAATATGTATTGGCAAGGTCAAGTACCTTCACATCATTGTACGTCACCCCATCAGTTCCTGTGAAGCTTGCCGTAGTCTCCGGACACAAAATATCGTTAATTGATGTCACAATACCGTTAACCAGCTTATCAAGTGTTGCCATTGACGACAGAATAACTGACGGTTCAATATAATTATTATAATAATCGCACTTGCCAAGATACTCCTGACGTGCAGCTTCATAATCAGCAGCATTGGCATAATCATCCGGATCAGGCATTACCGGCACATCAGTATAATCAACAAGTGTGCTGCCCCTTGCTATAATCAGACCTTTAAGTTCTCCAATATCGTTATTATCAAGAACATTAATCTGTTCCACATCCAAAAATACATTCTTATCGCCAAGATGAGGCCAGACCGGCTTTGCAAGGTTTGTTCCCTCAACATTATTGTAACTCATAGGATAACAGGTCTTGGTCGATACGAAAGTAACACCTTCTATATTAACCGTAAGCATACGGTTATCTTCTTCTTTAACTTTTATCTTAACATATCTGCTAAGCTCATCTACCAGATTGTCCCTCTGGTCCCTATAATCGTTGGCACTTTCACCAACAGATTCGATATAACTGATTTTAGTATTAAGGTCGGCGATTCCTGCGCCAATCTCATTAATTCTGTTAATTGTATTAACAACCTTAGTGTTCATGGTTGTCTGATAATCCTTGAAGCCCTGATAAATAGCGTTAGCCCTCTCCACAAAAACAGTGGAGGTTTCTATAAGAGATTCCCTTGCAACCGTGCTGGTCGGGTCCTTAGACAGCTCATTGAGAGAATTCCACAAATTAGTCATTGTGCTCTGGAAAGTTACACCTTCCATCTCACCCATAAGTGCTTCAACCTCCTGCACTGCATCATACTGGCTCTCATAAAAGCCAAGTCGTCCGCTTTCCTGACGATATGCTGTATCAATAAGGTCGTCCCTGACACGTCTTATAACTTCAACATCAACGCCTATGCCATACTGTGTCTTGGCAGTGGCAGAAGTACCGATATTCATATAGGTACTTGCCGACATCTTAACCTGCTGACGGGTGTAACCCGAGTTGTTAATATTAGAAAGGTTATGGGCAGTTGCTTCAAGAGCAGTCTGGGACGCCCTTATTCCTGATGCGCCTATAAATAATCCGGACATACCATTAGCCATAATCACTCCTCCTTTCTAACAGATAAAAAATGTGCCGGCATTTTGTGCAGCTGCCAGCTTACTGCTTTGCGTCAAAAGTACCTGTGCCGCCGGGAATATCATCTATTCCTACAGCACCCTTTCCATAATTGGCAGTTCCGGGTGCCATTTTCGCACTCCTCGCCAGATTAAGCTCAAATTCAATCATATCAAGAGATTCCTGAAGTAAAAGCTTATTATTATCATTAACCTTTACCATATCCGAAAGAGTCTTCTTCAATCTGTCATGAACCTGAATAAGCTTTTTTTGATCTGCCGGCTGCTTTTCCAGCATCATCACCAGCTTATCAACCTTTACTTCACCTACCGGTATGTTAAGCACATTGCCGATATCCGCCACACACTCTTCCCGCTTCTTCTCAAGCTCGCCAAGGTGCTCAATGATAACCTGTTCCCTGCCCACAATATCCTGCAGGCCCTCCAAATCACCACTGACAATCCTGCCGGTTTTTTCCTGTGACAGTGTCAGCAGTTCTTCGTACTCATCATTCTCTTTTTTTAATGTGTCAATTAGATTTTCAAGTAAGCTTGCCACCGTGTCCTACCTCACTAAAAAGTCAATGTGCGGCTCTGGCTAAGAAGCTTATCAGCCAAATCCTGTGCAGTTACATTATAAGTTCCATTCTGCATTGCAGCCTTTATCTGTGCCACCTTGTCTTCTCTCACATCAGGAGCTGCAGCAACGGCTGACTTTGCTGTCTGATAAGTTTTAGCAGCAGAAGAAGCCTCATAAACCTCACCAAAAGATGTTGCAGCATTAGCCTTAGCCGTAGCCTTAGGCTTGCTTGTCTGATACACCTGACTTATTATGTTATATGGATCTATACGCATAAAATTCTCCTCCTTTCAAAAAGTATTTTTTCTACTCTCACATTTTTTATCGGATATCTGTCATATTTTCTTAACGGTCAAATTTAAAAAATACGTTTTTATTTATGTTGCGTCCGTAGCATTCCCCCTATTGACAACAATCTGCTTTAATGCTAACTTTTTGATAGCACTAGGATTTTTGGCCAGTTGAGCCGCAAAAACAGAAAGGATTTTTTATGGCAATCAAATCAATCGCACTTCTCGGCGCAGGCGCTGTCGGAAGCTACTTTATAGCAGGTCTTCTTCCCAAATTCAAGGATAACTTTTTCGTAGTGGCAGAAGGGGAAAGAAAAAGCCGCATCGAAAGAGACGGCTTTGTAATCAATAACACAAAATATTTTCCAAAGGTTGTTACCCCCGCCCAGGCTCACGGTGCAGACCTTCTTTTAGTGGCGTTAAAGTACAATTCCCTCAAGTCGGCCCTGCCCCAAATTGAACAGATAACATCAGACAATACCATTGTAATGAGCCTTATGAACGGCGTTGACAGTGAAGATATAATCGCTTCAAAAATAGGTCATAGCCACCTAATCTACTCTATGATTAAAATAGCAGCTGAGCGAAAGGACAATTCAATAGTATACGACCCTGAAATAACCCAAGGCGTTTTTTTCGGAGAAAAGGTTAACGGTCAAAAAACTGCTGCCGTTGCCAAAGCCTTTGAAAACACCTCGGTTCGCTGTCATGTCCGCAATGACATTATCACTGATATATGGTACAAATTTGCGCTGAACATAAGTAAAAACCTTCCCCAGGCCATTATAGGCTGTGGATATGGAGCTTACTTTGACAGTGAATATGTGGACAGACTTAATCAGCTGCTACACAGTGAAGTGGTTGCAGTCGCCGCCGCCAAAGGCATTGACATTACAGACGACACAAGCTCTACCGGCAACAGCAGTTACACAGCCAAAACCTCACGTTTTTCTACGCTGCAGGATTTAGACAACCACCGCCATACAGAAATCGATATGTTTTCCGGGACACTTATCCGCCTTGGCAGGGAATTAGGTATACCTACGCCTTACAACGAATTTGCCTACAACATCATCAAGGCGCTTGAAGAAAAAAATGACGGCAAATTCAATTACTGATTTTCCCGGAAATGTGCTTTGATATTTTCCATATCCTGAACCAGTTCAACAGTGCCCAGATATTTTTGGTTTCTGTCACGCACTGCCATATAAGTTACCAGCATTGTCCTGCCACCCTTATCCATCCAGACCTGCACACTGTCCCGTCTGTTGTTGCGAAAATCCTCGATGATTCCCCCAACCATCGCCTGGATTTTAGGAGGGTGGCATGAAAAGACTTCGCGCCCGATGGACATCCTTGGGCGTTTAAAAACTTTTGGTCCCTCATTAAAAAAGCAATTCACATTATTTTCATCAATAAAAGTAATCTCCATGGGAATAGTGTTAAGAAGT
>JBJENU010000212.1:0-2031 GCA_051880355.1 Lachnospiraceae bacterium
GGCGCTTTTGGATTAGTATTCATTATAATGCTCCTTTTGTGGATAAAACTGTCTTGATTCTAGAATCCTTCATTGTAGCTTCATCAAGAGCCTTGGCAAAGGCCTTAAACATTCCCTCAATGATATGGTGGTCATTATCTCCGGCCATTTTCTGAATATGCAGATTCATACCTGCAGAATATGACACGGCATAAAAGAATTCTTTAACCATCTGTGTATCAAAATAGCCAACTGAATCTGCGGCAAATTCGGCGTTGAATACAAGATATGGTCTTCCTGATAAATCAATGGCACACATAATAAGAGTTTCATCCATAGGTAAAATAATGTCGCCATAGCGTCTTATTGACTTTTTATCGCCGGCAGCCTTTTTAATTGCCTCGCCAAGCACAATACCGGTATCTTCAATTGTGTGGTGACAGTCCACATATAAATCACCCTTTACGGTAAGCTCAAGATCAAAAAGACCATGCTTTGCAAAGCTTATAAGCATATGGTCAAAAAAACCGATGCCTGTATCAATTTTTGACTTACCTGTACCGTCAAGATTAATGGTACATTCAATCTGTGTTTCACTGGTTTTGCGGGAAATTGTTCCTATTCTTGATTCTGCCATATCCATTCTCTCCTTATTCGAATCTTACTTTAATTGAATTAGCGTGTGCAGTAAGCTTTTCTGCCGTTGCAAAACACTCAATATCTCCGTGAATAAGTTCAAGAGCCTCTTTTGAGTATGAAATAATACTTGAACGCTTAATAAAATCATCTACTCCGAGCGGACTGAAGAATTTAGCCGTTCCGTTAGTCGGAAGAACGTGGTTAGGACCGGCAAAATAATCCCCAAGAGGTTCAGAGCTGTACTGTCCAAGGAAAATTGCACCTGCATTACGAATTTTTGTCATAACATAGAATGGGTCCTTAGTAAGAATTTCCAGATGTTCTGACGCAATATCATTGGCAACATCCACAGCTTCCTGCAAATCATCTGCCACAAGGATATATCCATAATTGTCAAGTGAAGCCTGAATGATTTCTTTTCTGGAAAGCTGTGCAACAAAATTGTCAACCTCAGCAGAAACCTTATCTGCAAGTTCACGTGAGGTTGTAATAAGAATGGCTGAAGCCATCTCATCATGTTCAGCCTGTGAAAGCAGGTCTGCGGCCACATATCTTGGATTAGCAGTTTCATCTGCAATAACAAGGATTTCACTTGGTCCTGCAATTGAGTCAATGCTTACATGGCCATATACAGCCTTTTTAGCCAGAGCGACAAAAATATTGCCCGGACCGACAATCTTGTCCACCTTAGGAATTGACTTTGTGCCGTAGGCAAGGGCTCCTATAGCCTGAGCGCCGCCAACCTTGTAGATAATATCCACACCTGCTTCATTTGCAGCAACAAGAGTTGACGGATAAACCTTACCGTCAGGACCACATGGCGTAGTCATACAGATTGTATCAACACCTGCAACCTTGGCAGGAATAACATTCATAAGCACAGAGGAAGGATACACTGCCTTTCCTCCCGGAACATATACACCAACTCTGCCAAGAGGCATAACCTTCTGTCCAAGCAAGGTTCCATCCGGTTTGGAATCAAACCAGCTGTACTTCTTCTGTTTTTCATGGTACTCACGAATATTGACAAGGGCCTTTCTTATAACATCAATAAGCTTCTCATCAACAAGAGTGTAAGCTTCTTTAATTTCCTCTTCTGTTACAACAATGTTACTTTCATTAATGTCAGCCTTATCAAATTTTTTGGTGTATTCAAAAACAGCCTCATCACCGCGGGTCCTGACATCGGAAAGAATCTCGGCAACTGTGGCTTCGTACTGTCCGTAGCTGTTAGGACTTCTTTTTAACAGGCTCTCTAATATATTATTTTTAGTTTCATCAGTAAGCTCTAAAATACGCATATGTGCATCTCCTTGTATTATTTAGTCTCAAGATATTTTTTTACTCCGGTAATAATATTATTGATTCTTTCATTTTCCATCTTCATACTTACCTGGTTGACAACCATTCTTG
>JBJENU010000213.1:0-2009 GCA_051880355.1 Lachnospiraceae bacterium
CACGGTGAAGGTCTTGTCGCCGTTAAAGGTGGCGGCAACATAGCTTGAATCAACTCCGCTTGAAAGGAAAGAGCCTACCTCAACGTCACTGATTTTGTGATGCTCAACGGAATCGTGCATTGCATTGTCAATGTTTTCAACAAGTTCCTCAAGAGTTGCATTCTCGTCAGCCTCAAATGTAGGCTCCCAGTAACGCTCAATGTTAAGCTCACCGTTATGGAAGGTAAAACAGTGTGACGGCATAAGCTTGAAAATTCCCTTGAAAAATGTCTCTTCAAGTACTGAATACTGGAATGTGAGATAATTTTCAAGAGCAATCTTGTTAACTTCCTTCTTGTAGAGTGGAAATTCCAAAATGCTTTTAATCTCAGAGGCAAAAACAAAATGTCCGTCAATAAGGGCATAATAAAACGGTTTGATACCGAAATAGTCTCTTGCACCGAAAAGTGTCTCGTTTTTCTTATCCCAGATTACAAATGCAAACATACCGCGAAGCATATTGAGCATATCCTTGCCATACTCCTCGTAGGCGTGAATAAGAACCTCTGTGTCTGAATTATTGGCAAAGGTGTGACCTTTTTTGACAAGGTCAGCCCTTAAATCCTTATAATTATAAATCTCACCGTTAAACACAATGACAACATCCTTGGTCTCGTTGAACATTGGCTGGGCACCTGTGTCCAAATCAATAATGCTGAGACGTCTGTGTCCAAGGTAAGCTGCTTCATCTATATACTGACCGGCTCCGTCGGGACCGCGGTGAATAATCTTGTTCATCATATTGGTGAGAACCTCGCCACCATTGTCCAGATAGCCTGTAAAACCTGCAAATCCACACATAATAATGCCTCCATCAAAAGTATTAATCATATTATTAACAACAATCAATGTCATTATATCAAAAAAAGAAAAAGTTTACAATTGGAAAAGTATATAAAAAGGTAAATGAAAATTTGTTATATGAATAATTAGCGGATATGGTATAATATTACCATCAAATAATGAAGAGAATGGAGATTTGCATGATTAATGGATATTTGAAGAAAGGATTAGGACTGATTTTGGCAGCAAGCCTTGTAGTGTGTACGTTATGTCAATATGTGGCTGTGCCAGTGGAGACTAAGGCTCAGGATTTTGGTGAGTATGTCATAGCTGATGAATTGCCGGAAAATATATTATATGAAGCAGATATGTCACTTGAGGACAGAGATGATATGCTTCTTGGATATTTTGAATCCCGGCTCAGCGGAAACTGTCAGGATAATATGCCTGAGACGTATGCCGGTTCCACCAATGCTTCCGGTCTGACAAAACTTGAGAGCGCCATGTACGAAGCCATAAAGGCAATGGCTGTGTCTGTCGCTGCCGGTGACTCTTCGTCTACAGAGGTTAGCATTTCAATAAGTGATGTGTATGGCAAAAAATATTGGTCTGCACAGGATTTAGGCGTTAGCAGTGTATACAGGATAGAGAATAATTACATTTATGTGAGTGATGAGGCTAAAGAGGCAATCAGTAATATGTTTGTGTACGATTACAAAAAGGCTGTTCAGGGTGCCATAAGAGATTGCCCGTATGAGTTTTATTGGAGCAACAACGGGTATCAGTATAATCTGGCCACATCAGGCTATACGCTGGCAAGTGTAAACGGCGAATATATGGTTTACTTTGTATATCCGCTTACGACAAGTTTTTATGTAGATACACCTTATGCCGGTTCAAAGGATTTTACAACAGATGTAAGCAAAACCTCTGCAGCAAAAACTGCTGCAGATAATGCCCGTTCTATTGTGGCATCTGCCGCAGATATGACAGATTATCAGAAGCTTACATATTACCTTAACAAATTGTGCGAACTGACGGATTATGCTTATTATGCTGTGAACTCAGATTATTCCGGTGACAACCAGCCGTGGCAGGTTATCAATATGTTTGACGGGGATGATGATACCAAGGTTGTATGTGAAGGATACTCCAAGTCATTCCAGTACCTGTGCGAGCTTACACAG
>JBJENU010000214.1:0-8762 GCA_051880355.1 Lachnospiraceae bacterium
AAGCAGTGCAGCAAGTGCCACAGCTGGTGGAACACTTGGCAAGGATGCTTTCTTACAGCTTCTGGTAGCAGAGATGCAGAACCAGGATCCGCTGGAGCCTTCTTCTAATACAGATTACATAGCCCAGCTTGCAACATTTTCACAGGTTGAAGAGCTTCAGAATGTGAGCAACTCCATGCAGCAGTCACAGGCAGGCAGCCTGATTGGCAAGGTTGTTATTATGACAACAAAGAATGCAGCAGGTGAGGTAGGTTACGTTGACGGTACAGTGGAACGTGTTGTTAACAAGGACGGAAAGACATTCCTTGGCGTAGACGGAAGTCTCTATGACATTGCAGATTTGTTCTCAGTGATAGACGAAAAGTACTACGAAAAATATAATGCACAGGAAGCAGAAAAGCTTTAACGACAGGAACATTTTTTGAAGCGGAAGCTTCTAAGTAACATAGTGGGGAGGCAGCTTATGCAAATTAACGGTAGCGGCTTTACTTCCATTGAACAGGTTACAGGGAAGTTCCTCAATCAGCGGACAGGTCTTGCGAAGGATACTTCAGATAACGGATTATCTTTTGAGCAGGTTTTGAATGAAAAGTTAACAGGCAGCACAGCCACACTTAAGTTTTCAAAACATGCTGACCAGCGGCTTGCAGACAGAAACATTAATTTAAGCAGACAGCAGCTTAAAAGGCTTGAGGATGGAACCGAGGCAGCCAGTGCAAAAGGAATTAAAGAGTCATTAATGCTTATGGACGATTTAGCATTTATTGTTAATGTTAAAAATAATACAGTTGTAACTGCCATGAGCAGGCAGGATGAAAAAGAAAAAATTTTTACAAATATAGACGGTGCCATGTTTATATAGCCGGCCCTTTTTTGGAGGCATACATCTCGGAATGACGGAAGAGATGGTAATGGCACATTCTATGAATAATAGAATGGAGGACAAAAACTATGATGAGATCATTGTTTTCTGGTGTATCAGGACTTAGTGTGCACCAGACAAAAATGGATGTTATCGGTAATAACATTGCCAATGTTAACACGGTAGCTTTTAAATCAAGTACAGTAACCTTTAATGAGGTTTTCTATCAGACAACACAGATGGCTTCAGGCCCTAATTCACAGACCGGAGCAGGCGGACAGAATGCCAAGCAGATTGGTCTGGGAACAAGCGTTGGCGCAATTTCAACTAATGGTATTGATGAGGATTCCACATCACAGCGTACGGATAACCCATTTGACCTGCAGATTTCGGGAAACGGTTTCTTTATTGTCAACAGCGGCGGAACCAATTATTTTACAAGAGACGGTTCTTTTAAAGTCGATGGTGCAGGTAACCTTGTGACTGCTTCCGGCGCAGCTGTTATGGGCTGGCAGGTTGATGAGGAAAATAACATCGTAAAAGATACAGTTTCACCTCTTGCCGTAAAGAGTCAGGAATTTACATATACAGCTCCGGCAGCAACTACGGCATGCAATATTTCGGGTAATATTAATAAGAGCTCAAGTGTTTTTGTGGCAGGCGGAGCAGAGACAATGAGTTATCGTTTTTACGATTCTCTTGGTTACGAGTATCTTGGCACAATTTCGGTTACACAGAATCCTAATGATTCGAGCCAGTATACACTTCAGGTTAATAACATTTACTGCAACAATAAGCTTACCAATCTTGTTGCCACACTTGATGCAACTAACCTGAATTTTAACCCTGACACAGGTAAGGTTCTGACAGATACATCCAATTTCAAACTGTCATTTACAACAGATAATACCATACCGGATTACAAGCTTGCCGTTAATACTACAATCAATGATATTTCACTTGATTTATCACAGCTCACAATGTATGGCGATGAGACAAGTTTTGTTTCAAATACAGGTGACCTTAATGGTAACGGAAAAGGTAAGGCTGTTGGTACAATGTCTTCTGTAGGCATTGACGGACAGGGAAGAATTGTTGCAAATTACAGCAATGGTGATACACGTTTTCTTGGACAGGTGGCGGTTGCAACATTTGACAATGCTTCAGGTCTGGAGAAAAAGGGTACGAATATGTATGCCGAAACCCTTAACTCAGGTCATTTCGACGGCGTAGGTGAGGACGTTACGGCTACAGGCGGAAGCATTGCTTCGGGCGTACTTGAAATGTCCAACGTGGATTTGTCTTCGGAATTTACTAATATGATTACCACCCAGAGAGGTTTCCAGGCAAACTCAAGAATCATCACAGTTTCAGACAGCTTGCTTGAAGAGCTGATTTCTCTTAAGAGATAATTGGACGATTGATAATAAAAAGGCTTTGTCACATAGAGACAGTTTCTGTGGCAAAGCCTTTTGTATATTTTCATCACTTTTTTCTTGCAAAATGCGACAAAAAGTGGTTTAATATTATTGTATAGTATTCTGCTATCAGTGTGCCATTTTGACACAATAATTTATGGAGAATTAATATGATTCAGTTTACAAGATTCAATGACAGCACATTTTATGTCAACCCTGAACTTATAGAGACTGTTGAAGAAACTCCCGATACAGTTGTGACCCTTACTACAGGACGTAAGTTTATTGTCAGGGAAAGTGCTGAACAGATTATGAATATGGTTATTGAATACAGACAGAGGGTCTTTTCCAACGGAATCGTTATCCGGTCTTTTACGGAAGAGAACTAGTATTATTAATATATGAGGATTGGATGGTGTAAGTCGTGGATATAGCTACACTTATTGGTATTGTATTAGGTATTGTACTTATTGTATTTGGTATTGCACAGGGTGATGGCGGAATCAGCCTTATCGGTAACTTTATTGATACACCTTCGCTTATTATTACACTTGGTGGTTCTTTCTCGGCCATGCTTGCTGCCAATAAGCTTAAGGATTACATAGGCGGTTTGAAGTCAATCACAATCGCATTTAAGGATAAGAAGCAGGATCAGGGAGAGACAATCCGTAAGATTATTGAACTTTCCAATGTGGCACGTAAGGAAGGCCTTCTGGCACTGGAGGAAGTGGCAGGTACACTTGAGGATGAATTTATGAAGAAGGGTATTCTTCTCATCGTTGACGGTACAGAACCTGAGCTTGTAAGAGGTATTCTGGAAACAGAGCTTGGCTGTGTTGAGGAGAGACATACCAAGAATATTGCCTTCTGGGAAGCCCTTGCATCCATGGGACCTGCCTGGGGTATGATTGGTACCCTCATAGGTCTTGTTAATATGCTTAAGAATCTTGAGGATGCTTCATCCATCGGCCCTAATATGGCTGTTGCCCTGCTTACAACTTTGTATGGTTCAATGCTTGCCAACTGGATATGTACGCCTGTTGCAAGTAAGCTTAAGGTTATAAGTGCACAGGAGACACAGAACAAGGAGATAATGATTGAAGGACTTTTATCCATACAGGCAGGTGAAAATCCTCGAGTTATTGAAGAAAAGCTTAAATCATTCCTTTCTCCAACGGATCGTAAGAATGTAACTGCCGAGGAAGGCGCAGAATAATTGTGAGGTGTTGATATGGCCAGAAAGAAAAAGCAAGAGAGTGGAGGCGGCGGTTCACCGGCGTGGATGTCCACTTTCAGTGATTTGATGAATCTGCTTTTGTGTTTCTTCGTTTTGCTTTTCTCTATGTCTACGATTGATGCAGAAAAGTTTCAGCAGATAGCAGCGTCACTTTCATCTTCGTTCAGTATATTGCCAAGCGGCGGTTCATCAATCGGTGAGGGCATTCTTGTTTCAAGCGGTGCCAGCCAGCTGACGGAGCTTGGCGATTATTATAACAGTATGGGTATGAATTCAGACGGTGACACAAGCCAGGAGATTAAGGATGCCTATGAAGAAATGCTCCAGGAGGGCATGAAAGAATCTGAGAATATGGCGGAGTACATAGAAGGACAGCTTGATAAAAACAACCTGTCCAATCAGGTAACTGTAACCGTGACTTCCAGCTATGTCATGCTCAACATCAACGGAGGAATCCTTTTTGATTCAGGCGAGGTTGAGCTTAAGGACGATGCATTGTCACTGCTTACAAAGGTAGCTGATATTATTGATGTGTATGAAGATAACACCATTGAGATTATCGGTCATACAGATAACGTACCAATCAGTGCGGGACTTAAGAACAAGTATGAGGATAATATGGTGCTTTCCCAGTTCAGAGCCCATTCGGTATATGTGTTCCTTCGCGATGAATGTGGATTTTCAGAGAAGTCCATGAAGCCTGTGGGACGAGGCGAGGCACTGCCTATCGCTTCCAATGACACTGCAGAGGGAAGAGCACAGAACAGAAGAGTTGAGATAAGAATATATAATATTTATAACAGTAACTAATAATGGCATTGCATTGCAATGCAGAACAGTGAGGAATATATGAAAAAGAGTACATTGAATATAATCACTCTTGCACTTGTGCTTGTTAATGTGGTACTTACCATTTTACTTACATTTTCTCTTGTAAGCACATCCAAGAAGACTGATGCACTTATCACTAAAATAGCAGGGCTCATAGACCTTGATATTGAAGGATCTTCCGGTACCGGAGGCGATACACCGGGAATTGGTGATATTGAAGTTGTGGACGTACTCAATGGTGACAGCGTAAAGATTACGGTGACAGTCAATGATAAGTCAGGCAAGATGCACTACATTGTTGTAAGCGGTTCTATCACGCTTAATAAGAAGTCTAAGGATTATACATCACTTAGGCCTTCGGTTGATTCCAATATGAAGCTTATTACAAGCACTGTAAGCAGTACTATTTCAAAGTACGCATATGAGAATCTCCTGCCGCAGAAGGATGCAATAGCAAGTGAGATAACCAAGGCATTGCAGGATTTATTCAAGTCAGATATGATTTATAATTTCTCATTTGTGGATTATACGATACAGTAAAACTTTTTAGCACAGAGCATTAAGGAGGTGAGGAAGGAATGGGCGAGGTTCTGTCCCAGAGTGAGATTGATAATCTCTTAAAAGCATTGAGCAGCGGTGAACTTGATGTTGAGGAAATGAAAAATCAGCCTGAGAAGCAGGTGAAAAACTATGATTTCGCAAGACCATCCAAGTTCTCAAAAGAGCATTTAAGAACCCTGGAGATTATTTTCGAGCATTTCGGAAGACTTCTTTCCACTAACCTTCCTGCTTATTTGCGTAAATCTGTCAGTGTTGAACTGGTTAATTCAGAGGTTGTTATTTATTCAGAATTCTCCAATGCCTTAATCAATCCGGTTTTGCTGGGCGTTGTGAGTATGGAGCCTCTGAAAGGTAATGTGATTATTGAGATGGCTTCCAATCTTGGCTTCACTGTGGTTGACCGCCTTCTTGGCGGGGCAGGAACTGCACTGGAAAAAAGCCGGGAGTTTTCAGAGATAGAGCTTACGATTATAGAGAGAATTTTTTCCATACTTGTCAATCTCCTTCGGGAGCCGTGGCAGAATGTGGTGGAAATTCATCCAAGATTAGAGAGGATTGAGACCAATTCCCAGTTTGCGCAGTTGATTTCACCAAGTGAGACAATTGCCATTATCACAATGAGCATAGCTATTGGCGATGTGGAGGGTCTTATGAATATATGTCTTCCATATGCGACGTTGGAGACTGTAATGGATAAGCTGAATACCAAGTACTGGTTTTCAACTATGCAGGACAAGGATGACAATGATTATGAGGAGGCAATCGAATCAATTATTTCAAGGGCACAGATACCGATTAAGGCAATTCTGGGAAGCAGCTCAATCAGTGTGCAGGATTTCGTCAATCTTCAGGTAGGCGACATTGTGCGGCTTGACAGAGGGGTTGATGAGGAACTTGAAGTGTATGTTGGTAATATTAAAAAATTTGCTGCGCTACCGGGCTATTCCAACGACAAGTACGCAGTCAGAATTACAGAAGTATTGAGAGAGGAGAGTGAGTAAGCGATGGACGGAATGTTATCACAGGACGAGATTAATGCACTTCTAAGCGGCATGTCAGGCGGTGATGAGCCGGCTGCTGATGAGCCAGCAGGTGCAGTATCTGTAGCAGTTGATGACGATGCGGTATTAACTGATTCTGAGAAGGATGCAGTCGGCGAGATTTCCAATATAAGTATGGGAACTGCTGCCACAACACTTAGCTCGCTTTTGAATCAGAAGGTTAATATAACTACTCCAAGAGTTACTATAGTCGATTGGGATGAGTTAGCAAGAGATTATGACAGACCTTGTGTTTTGTTGCAGATTTCTTATAAGGAGGGACTTGATGGCAGCAACATTCTCATTGTAAAAGAGAATGATGTGAAGATTATCACAGACTTAATGATGGGTGGCACAGGAACCTACAATGAAGATGAACCATTGTCAGAACTTCATTTAAGTGCTATAAGTGAGGCTATGAACCAGATGATGGGCTCGGCGGCAACTTCAATGTCGTCCATGTTTAACCGCAAGATTGATATAAGCCCGCCTGTGGCAGATATGGTTGAGCTTTACAGCCAGTCGGAGGAGTCAATACCTGAGGTTTTCCGTGGAAAATTTGTTAAGGTTGCCTTCAGGATGCAGATTGGTGAATTAATTGACAGTGAGATTATGCAGTTATATCCTACAAGCTTTGCTAAGGATTTACTTAATATGTTCAGCATTGATTCAAGTCCGTCACAGCCACAACCAGAACCGGCAGCTACCCAGGCAGCACCACAGCCGCAGCCGGCACCTCAGGTACAGCCTGCACCGCAGCCACAACCGGTACCTCAGATGCAGCAGATGCCACAGATGGGATATCAGCAGCCAATGATGCAGCAACCAATGGGATACGGAATGCCTCCAATGCAGGATGTCAATGTTCAGCCTGCCGCTTTTCAGCCATTTTCAGGGGATCTGGTTTCACTTTCCCAGAAGGAAAATATTGATTTGATTATGGATGTTCCTCTTGAGGTTACGGTAGAACTTGGAAGAACCCAGAAGTCAATCAAGGATATCCTTGAATTTGCACCGGGTACAATTGTCGAACTTAACAAAATTGCCGGCGAGGCAATTGATGTGCTGGTTAACGGCAAGTATGTTGCCAAGGGCGAAGTTGTAGTAATTGAAGAAAGCTTCGGCGTAAGAATTACTGAAATTATAAAATAAATATAACTTTTGCAAAAAGGTATATGAAAAATAAGTAAAATAGTGTATAATAGACTAAATCACACTAGATATGAAAACTAATATTAGATGGGAGATTAATTTATGGCAAAGAATATTTTGGTTTGTGATGATGCGGCTTTCATGAGAATGATGATTAAGGATATCCTCACAAAGAATGGTTACACTGTTATTGGAGAGGCTGAGAATGGAGCTAAGGCCATTGAGAAGTATTCAGAATTGAAACCTGATTTGGTGCTTATGGATATAACCATGCCGGAGATGGATGGTATTCAGGCTTTGAAGGGAATTAAAGCTGCAGATCCAAGTGCATCTGTAATTATGTGTTCAGCTATGGGACAGCAGGCTATGGTTATTGAGTCAATCCAGTCAGGTGCCAAGGATTTTATTGTTAAGCCTTTCCAGGCAGACAGAGTTCTTGAAGCTGTAAAGAAGGTTGTTGGTTAATGCTGACTGTCATTCTAACAAGTGGAGTTAATTCATTTATTCAGCTGCTTGCAGTTATCGCCATATTTATTTTGGTGCTGGTGATTACATATTTTTCTACAAGATGGGTAGCCAATTTCCAGAAAACCAAAATGGATGGCAGTAATATTAAGGTGTTGGAGACTATGAGGATTTCTAACACCAAGTATTTACAAATCGTCAAGATTGGTAGCAAATGCTTTGCCATTGCGGTCTGTAAAGACTCTGTTACATATCTTGGGGATTTAAAAGAAGAAGAGTTGGTGTTTGATCAGGTTTCTGCTAAATCCCAATCCGAGAGCTTCAAAGCTATATTAGACAAATTCAAGAAGGACAAGCCAGAAGAGTAGGTAGGATGTAAAGTTATGTTACAATTCATGAAGAAGCACAGGAAGGCTTTCCTAAGGTTATGGGCAGGTTTCATAATTACAGGACTTATGTGCATTGTACCGTCAAGCTCAGCCCTAGCGGCTGAGACTCCGACAACAGGTAATAATTTAATCAGCATAGGCATATCAACCGGAAGCGGAAGTGATATGGCTTCAGTATTACAGATGGTGCTAGTACTTACAGTGCTTGCATTGGCACCGTCTATTCTCATTATGCTGACATCTTTTACCAGAATTGTAATTGTTATGCATTTTACCAGAGCTGCCGTTGGCACACAGACTGTGCCGCCGAACCAGATAATCGTAGGCTTGTCTTTATTTTTGACCTTTTTTGTCATGGCACCTACCTTTTCAGAGGTTTACTCTTCAGCAATTGAGCCTCTTGCCAACAATGAGATGACTTTTGATGAGGCTTTTAATGAAGGCATTAAGCCAATAAGAAAATTTATGTTAAGCCAGGTGTCCAGCAAGGATTTGCAGACCTTCCTCGACATAAACGGAACAGATCCTGATACCATTGAGACAGAGGATGATATTCCGACACTTGTGCTTATACCAAGCTTTATTATAAGTGAGCTTAGAACGGCATTTATCATTGGATTTTTGATTTATATGCCATTTATTGTAATAGATATGGTAGTTTCATCCACGCTTATGTCCATGGGTATGATGATGCTGCCGCCAACTACAATTTCCATGCCTTTTAAGATTCTGCTGTTTGTGATGGCTGACGGATGGAATCTTGTAATCGGCAACTTGATTAAGACGTTTTACTGACGCAGAATTATT
>JBJENU010000215.1:0-8758 GCA_051880355.1 Lachnospiraceae bacterium
ATACAGGTATTCTGTACAAAGACCATGTCTGGTACTATGTTAAAAATGGACAGCCGGATTACCGTTTTGTTGGAATTGCCCAGAATAATTATGGATTCTGGTTTATAAGAAACGGAAGAGTTGATTTTAATTACACCGGTATTGCAGCTAATAAAAATGGCCGATGGTATATCAATAAAGGTAAGGTCGATTTTAAATACAATGGTAAATTTGATGACAATGGCGTGATAGTTACTATTGTAAACGGAAAAGTAGTAGATGAAGAATTATGATAAAAAAAGGAGGTTATCCAACCGGTTAACCTCCTTTTCTGCACTATAATTTCTAAATGTAAGCGGCCCGCTCACCGCCGATATATTTTGCTCTTGTCCTTGCACATACCACATGGGCGTTGCCTATGGAATTAATGCCGGTTCTTACCGGTACGGCAACTGATTTAAGATGCATGCCTATAAGAGTGTCGCCAATATCAATTCCTGCATCAGCCTTTATAAATTCAACTGCGCAAGGCTTGTCAAAACCTGAGAAAGCAGCTGTTGCAAAACTACCGCCGGCCTTTAATTGTGGTCTGACATTGACAATCTCCAGATTATGTGTAACTGCATATTCTTTCTCAATTATGAGAGCTCTGTTAAGGTGCTCACAGCACTGGGCAGCAAGGAAAAGTCCTCTTGCCTTCAGCTGGGTATGTAAGGCGTCAAAAATAGTTTTTCCCACAACTTCACTTGAGAAAGTGCCAATAGTATGACTAACAACTTCGCTGGAAGAACAGCCCACAACCACAATTGCTCCCGGCTCTAAATCAGCCTTTTCAAGCAATTCTCTTAAAACAGCCGTAGTCTGGTCAGCAATAATTGTCAAATCAATGTCAATACCTGTAGCGATTCCATTCATTATTTATCACGTTCCTTATCAAGCATGGCACGAACCTTGAGAGGGAGGCCAAAGAGTGTTATGAAGCCTTCAGCGTCCTTGTGATTATAAAGGTCGCCTGTTGTAAAGCTTGCAAGTGACTCGCTGTAAAGTGAGTATGGAGAAGTTGTGCCGGCTTTGATAATGTTGCCCTTGTAAAGCTTAAACTTAACTTCACCGGTAACTCTTTCCTGAGTCTTTTCAATAAATGCCTGAACTGCTTCACGGAGAGGCGTTTCCCACTTTCCTTCATATACAATCTGGGCAAACTTGTTACCCATATCAAGCTTCATTGTGGTCGTATCTCTGTCAAGAACCAATTCTTCAAGCTGCTGATGTGCTTCATAAAGAATTGTTCCGCCCGGTGTTTCATATACACCGCGTGACTTCATACCAACAACACGGTTTTCAACAATGTCGATGATACCAATGCCGTGTTTGCCGCCAAGCTTGTTAAGAGTTCTGATAATATCGGAAACCTTCATCTTCTCACCGTTAACACTTGTTGGAACACCTTTTTCAAATGTTAAAGTAACATATTCACCTTCGTCAGGAGCCTTTTCAGGACGAACACCGAGAACAAGGAGATGGTCGTAGTTTGGCTCGTTGGCAGGGTCTTCAAGTTCAAGACCTTCGTGGCTGATGTGCCAGATGTTACGGTCACGGCTGTAGCTTGTATCGGCCTTAAACGGCAGGTTGATGCCGTGGGCCTGACAGTACGCGATTTCATCTTCACGTGACTGCATTGTCCACTTTTCGTTTCTCCATGCAGCAATGATTTTCAAATCAGGGGCAAGAGCCTTAATTGTAAGCTCGAATCTTATCTGGTCATTGCCCTTACCTGTAGCACCGTGGCAGATGGCAGTAGCGCCTTCCTTGCGGGCAATTTCAACAAGTCTCTTGGCAATAAGAGGTCTTGCCATAGATGTACCAAGTAAGTATTTATTTTCATATACAGCATGAGCCTTAAGACATGGAACAATGTAGTCATCACAGAACTCGTCTGTAAGATCTTCAATATACAGCTTAGAAGCACCGCATGAAATGGCTCTCTCCTCAAGACCGTCAAGCTCCTCCTCCTGGCCACAGTCTGCACATACGCAGATAACTTCGTAGTCAAAATTTTCCTTTAACCAAGGGATAATGGCAGTGGTATCAAGACCACCAGAGTAAGCAAGAATTACTTTTTCCTTCATTGTGGAAATTCCTCCTAAATATAAAAAATATAGTTATAATATACATTAAACAAAATACTTTTGCAATAGGGAATTTTGCATAAAAATGAATAATATGCAAAAATAGTGCATAAAAATCGAAAAATATACAAAAAAATATACAAAACCTCTTTACATAAGAAAAAAGACTGCTATAATATAAAATGAATATTGCAGTATGGAGGATTACATATGATTAAGGTTGGTATTATCGGTTCAACGGGTTATGCCGGAAATGAACTTGTGAGGTTGCTTCTGGGACACAGGGAAGCACAGATAGTATGGTATGGTTCAAGAAGTTACATTGACCAGAAATATGCAGATGTTTACAGAAATATGTTTAAGCTTGTAGATGACGTATGTATGGATGACAATATGGAGGAACTTGCAAGACAGGTTGATGTTATTTTTACGGCAACACCTCAGGGATTATGTGCAAGCCTTGTTAATGAAGATATATTATCGAAGGTTAAGATTATTGACTTAAGCGCGGACTTCAGATTAAAAGATGTTAAGGTTTATGAGGAGTGGTACAAGATTGAACACGCAAGTCCTCAGTTTATCGATGAAGCTGTATATGGTTTATGCGAAATTAACCGTGATAAGATTAAGGGAAAGAGACTTGTTGCAAACCCGGGCTGCTATACAACATGTTCAATTCTTACACTTTACCCCATGGTTAAGGAGAAAATTATTGATCCTTCTTCAATTATTATTGATGCCAAGTCAGGAACCTCCGGTGCCGGACGTGGAGCTAAGGTTGCCAATCTTTTCTGTGAGGTTAACGAGAGTATGAAGGCATATGGTGTTGGCACACACAGACATACTCCTGAGATTGAAGAACAGCTGGGATATGCATGTGGACAGGAGGTTAAGCTTATTTTTACACCACACCTTGTTCCTATGAACAGAGGTATTCTCGCTACTGCTTACGGCAATCTGACCAGAGAAGTTACATATGAAGAGGTTAAAGCTATTTACGACAAGTACTATGGCAATGAATATTTCATAAGAGTTCTTGATAAAGATGTCTGTCCTGAGACACGCTGGGTTGAAGGCAGCAATTTTGTGGATATTAATTTTAAGATTGAACCTAGAACTAACAGACTGATTATGATGGGTGCCATTGATAACCTTGTTAAGGGTGCGGCAGGACAGGCTGTCCAGAATATGAATTTACTTTTTGGCCTGCCGGAGAATGAAGGACTTATGCAGGTGCCGATGTTTCCCTAGGGGTTAAAATATAATTCTCATGGCCCGCTTTCGCTTCGTTGCCTCAGGCAGCGGAACTAAGCGCATGCTCGTGTACTCGCATTTGCTAAGTAACGTGGTTTACTATTATTGAAAGAAGGATATATAATATGAGTTTTACAGTAATTGACGGTGGCGTTACAGCTGCCAAGGGTTTTAAGGCTGGTGGCCTTAATGCAGGTATTAAGAATAAAGTAAAAAAGGATATGGCAATGGTGGTTAGTGATGCACCTTGCACAGTTGCAGGTACTTTTACGACTAACAAGGTCTGTGCGGCACCGGTAATCTGGGATAAGCAGATTGTTGATAACAGTCCGTATGCACAGGCGGTTGTGGTTAACAGTGGTGTTGCCAATGCATGTACAGGTAAGGAAGGATTAGATGCCTGCAAACAGATTTCGGATATTACGGCGGAGGTCCTTGGAATTCCGGGTGACGCAGTGCTGGTAGCTTCCACAGGTGTTATCGGAATGCAGCTTCCTTTGGATAAAATGACAGAAGGTATTAAAAAACTTCCGGGAGTCCTTGATTATACAAGAGAAGCCGGCAATGAGGCTGCAGTTGCAATTATGACAACTGACACAGTCTGCAAGGAAGTTGCGGTCAAGGTTACTTTGGGCGGCAAGGAAGTTACAATCGGCGGTATGTGTAAGGGCGCAGGAATGATTCATCCTAATATGGCTACCATGCTTTGTTTTATTACAACAGATGCCGCCATTTCTAAGGAACTTTTAACAAAGGCTGTTAAGGCAATAATTCCTGATACATTTAATATGATTTCAGTGGATGGCGATACATCAACCAACGACACAGTCCTTGTAATGGCCAATGGTCTTGCAGGCAATGACAAGATTACATCAGAAGGCGAAGATTACAGTAAGTTCTACGAAGGACTGTTCTATGTACTTCGTGAGCTTTCCAAGAAAATTGCAGGCGACGGCGAAGGTGCAACCTGTCTTTTTGAGGCAACAGTAGTTGGCGCGGCAACCAAGGAGCAGGCTAAAATTCTTGCAAAGTCAATTATCACTTCCAATCTTACAAAGGCAGCAATTTTCGGACATGATGCCAACTGGGGCAGAATACTTTGTGCAATGGGTTACTCAGGTGCAGATTTTGACCCATACAATGTTGCAATCTGGTTTGAGAGTGAGGCAGGTAAGCTTCAGATTGTTGAGAATGGTACATCAACAGGCTACAGTGAAGAAAAGGCAACTGAAATCCTCTCAAAGAATCCTGTTAAATGTATTGCAGATGTAAGGATGGGCAACGAGACAGCCACAGCATGGGGCTGTGACCTTACTTTTGACTACGTAAAGATAAATGCAGACTACCGCTCATAATTTTAGGGCAGAAAGAGGTTTTTGTTATGAATATGGAAAATGAATTGCAGAAGGCACAGGTTCTTATTGAGGCGCTTCCTTACATACAGAAGTTTAACCGCAAGATTATTGTTGTAAAATACGGCGGAAGTGCCATGGTAGATGAAGAACTTAAAAGAAAAGTAATTCAGGATGTAGTGCTTCTTAAGTTAGTAGGCTTTAAACCTATTATCGTACACGGCGGAGGCAAGGAAATAAGCAAATGGGTTCAGAAGTCAGGTAAGGAGCCTAAGTTTGTAAATGGTCTTCGTGTAACTGATGAGGATACAATGGAAATTGCAGAGATGGTTCTCAATAAAGTGAACAAGAGCCTTGTTTCACTTGTGCAGAGCCTTGGTGTTAAGGCATGTGGTATAAGCGGCAAGGATGGGGGTATGCTTCATGTAACCAAGAAGTATTCTAATGGTGAGGATATCGGCTATGTGGGCGAGGTTGATGAGGTTAATCCTACAATCATACAGGCTTTACTTAAAGATGACTTCCTTCCGATTATCTGTCCTATCGGGTTTGGCGATGATGACCATGCGTATAACATTAATGCGGATGATGCGGCATGTGCCATTGCAAGAGCGGTAAGTGCCGAAAAACTGGCGTTTTTAACCGATATTGAAGGCGTTTACCGTGACTATGAGGATAAGTCATCTCTTATTTCAGAACTTACAACTGATGAGGCAAGGGAATTGCTTTCAGGCGGTACAATCGGCGGAGGTATGCTTCCAAAGCTTAACAACTGTATTGATGCAATTGAAAATGGTGTATCAAGAGTGCACATTCTTGACGGAAGAATCCCACACTGCCTGCTTTTGGAAATATTTACCAACAAAGGTATCGGTACTGCTATTTTAGGCAATGATGCAGAAAGGTTTTATAATGATGGAAATGAATGAAATAATTGCAACAGCTGAAGAACATTTAATTCATACATACAACCGCTATCAGATTTGCCTTGAAAAAGGTGACGGCGTAAGACTGTATGATACCAACGGCAAGGAATATCTGGATTTTGGTGCAGGTATTGCTGTATTTGCATTGGGATATAATAACAAAGAGTATAATGATGTCCTTAAAGATCAGATTGACAAGCTTATTCATACATCTAATTATTTTTATAATGAGCCGGCAGCCATGGCGGCCAAAGCCATTACCCAGAGAAGTGGAATGGACAGGGTATTTTTTACCAACAGCGGTACAGAAGCCGTTGAAGGTGCATTAAAGCTGGCTAAAAAGTATTATTTTACGAAAACAGGTAAAACTGACTGTGAGATTATTGCCATGGACCACTCTTTCCACGGAAGGAGTATGGGGGCGCTTGCCCTTACAGGCAACAGGCACTATCAGGAAGCATTCGGGCCAATGATTCCGGGAATTAAGTTTGCAAAATATAATGATTTGGACAGTGTAAAGGTGCTTGTTAATGACAAGACCGCCGCAATTATTTTTGAAACGGTTCAGGGTGAAGGCGGTGTATATCCGGCTGATAAGGAATTTATTGAGGGTGCAAGAAAGCTTTGTGATGAGTTGGGTATTCTTCTTATCCTTGATGAAATCCAGTGCGGTATGGGAAGAACAGGTTTTATGTTTGCATACCAGCAGTATGGTGTTAAGCCTGATATTGTAACAGTAGCCAAGGCATTAGGCTGCGGTGTTCCGGTGGGAGCTTTTCTTGCCGTTGAGGAAGTGGCAAAAGCCCTGGTGCCTGGCGACCATGGTTCAACATATGGAGGCAATCCCCTTGCATGTGCAGCTGCCTGCAAGGTATTTGAATTATTTGACAAGCTTAATGTACTTGAAAATGTTAAGGAAGTCGGTGCATATCTTGCAAAAGAACTGGAAAAGATAGTTGCGGATTTTGATATTGCAATTGAACACCGTGGAATGGGACTTATGCAGGGACTTGAACTTTCGGTATCACCTAAGGATGTTATTGCATCAGCCCTTGATAATGGTCTTATTCTTTTTTCGGCAGGAACTAATGTAATTCGTTTCGTTCCACCACTTGTTATTACCAGAAGTGATGTGGATGAAATGATAATCAAATTAAGAAAGGCACTTTCAAGTGTTAAATAGAATGAGAAAAATAAAAAGTATTTTTGCTTTAATACTCTGCCTCATATTAGCATTTAACGTATTCGGCTGCGGTGACACTGCAAATGAAAATGGAGATGAGACAGGGTATGTTGGAAAACCGGTTGAACTTACGTTATGGTACACAGACAGCAGATTGACAACATATCTTGAATATGTTGCGGAAAAGTACCATGAAAGCAATAATTCAATAACTGTTAATAATGTCCTGGTAAGTAAGGAAAAGTATCTTCAGAATGTATATAACGGCTGTGTAAAGGAAGGCAATGGACCTGATTTGTTTATTTCATCTTCAGATGATTTGGAAGAAATATGTTATATGGGTCTTGCATGGGATAATGAGGATACGATTACCTATAGTGTGGAGAATTATGGCAATGCAGCTGTCAATGCTGCGTCCTATAATGGAAAACTTTATGGGTATCCGTTGACATATGAGACGGCTGTTATGGTGTACAACAGTGATTATGCTGTATCAGTTTCAAGCTTTGGTGATTTGGAGCAGTATGTTAAGAATTATGCTCCTGACGAAAACAGTCCTGCCATAGAGTTTATTGTCCAGTGGGATGTTACCGATGTGTTTCTGAATTATGCTTTTGTGGGTAATTATATCAGCATTGGCGGAACTGATGGTGACAGTGGGGATATTGATTATTCTTCAGATGATTTTGAGAGAAGTCTTCAGAGGTATATTGACATAAAGGATGATCTGGGAATAGATAAAGATGATGCAACATACGAAAAGTGTATGCAACAGTTCTGTGATACCAAACTGTTGTATACTATAATTAATTCCAAAGATTTGAAAAAACTGGATGAATCAGATATTAATTACAGTGTCGTAAAAATTCCTGACTATGACAGTGTATATGCCTCAAAAGCTATGTCACAGACAAGTCTTGCAATAGTGAGCCCTTATGGCAATAATAAAAAGCAGGCTATTAATTATGCAAAAGCCCTGACCTATGACTATGCTGGACAGATAATTGCCCGGGGTGCAGGTTGCCCGGCAAGAGGCAATGTTGAGGACCTGCCAAAGCAATATGCAAGTGCACACAACGTATATAAGGATACGATTGTCAAATCACAGTTAATGAAAACAGGTGATACTTATATGAAGCTGGAGGTTGTATTGCATAAAATATGGGATGGCGGAGACGTACATGAAGCCTTTAACGAATTTAATCAATATATGACTATCCAGTGGGGAATAGGTCAATGAATAATCCTGCCATAACCGGAAATCCTATAGTTGAATAGGAGGCTGGTTATGACAGGATTTTTGATTGCAATAATTTCAGGTGCTCTAATGAGCATACAGGGTGTTTTTAATACAGATGTCACTAAAAGTTCAAGTCTCTGGGTAGCAGCAGGATTTGTACAGCTTACTGCACTTATTACCTGTGTTGTTATGTGGCTTGTTACGGGAAGACAGGAAATAACCGCAGTTTTTAATGTGGAAAGAAAATATGCACTTTTAGGCGGCGTTATAGGAGCGTTTATAACAGGAACGGTGGTTCTTTCAATGTCTAAAATAGGTACTGCAAGAGCCGCATTAACTATAGTTATCGCCCAGATAATAGTTGCGTATGTTATTGAATTATTTGGATTGTTTGGCAGTGAAAAAACGCAGTTTTCCATGGTTAAGCTGGCAGGTCTTGCACTGGCAGTTATAGGTCTGTGTATTTTTAATCTGTGTGGTAATCCATCGCAAAATTAGTAATTGAAAAAGTATCCATAAAGTGTTAAAATAAAAACGGATATTTTACTTTGGAGGTATTGACTTATGCAATTAGAACAACTGCAAAAGGATATGATTGCAGCCATGAAGGCACATGAAAAATCAAGAAAGGATGCTATTTCATCGCTTATATCGGCTGCAAAAAAGGTTGCCATTGATGAGGGGGTAAGGGATAA
>JBJENU010000216.1:0-8672 GCA_051880355.1 Lachnospiraceae bacterium
CCATATCTTTTCTCCTTTACTCGTTAGTTCCTAACAATTCTTTTACATAGGTCGGAAGATAAAAGCTTCCTATATGCAAATCTGTATTGTAATATCTTGTCTTAATGCCAAGCTTATTCCACTTGTCTGCATTCAAATCCACAATTGGGTCATATTTTTTGGAAGCAAAGCCAAAAAGCCAATGACCTGACGGATATGAAGGAATGTGACACTGATAAACCGTACTATAAGGGAATACCTGCTGTATGTGCTTATGCGCCTTCTGTACCGTCCTCGAATGTTCACTGTAATATGGACTCTCATGCTGATTAATAAGAATACCGTCATCATGAAGGGCTTTGAAACAGTTTCCATAAAACTCCCTTGTGAAAAGACCTTCCGCCGGACCATAAGGATCTGCACTGTCCACAATAATCAAATCGTATTGATCCTTCTCCATCCTGACAAATCTCAAGCTTTCCTCAAAATACATGTGAACACGTGGGTCGTCCAGCTTGCAGGAGGTCTCCTTGAAATACTCCTTGCACATATTGGTAACCTGCTTGTCTATCTCAACCATATCAATAGTCTCAATGGTATCGTACTTTACAAGCTCTCTTATTGTGCCGCCGTCACCTGCCCCGATTACAAGCACATCCTTAACATTAGGATGGACTGCCATAGGCACGTGTGTAATCATTTCGTGATAAATAAATTCGTCCTTCTGGGTAATCATAAGTTCTCCGTCAAGAACTAAAACCTTGCCAAATTCCGTAGTTTTTAAAATATCGATTCGCTGAAATTCACTTGTGCAGCTGGCAATCTGCTCCTCTACCTTCATTGAAAACCGCACATCTTTTGTATGCTGGTCAGTATACCATAATTCCATTTATCATCTTCCTCCGGGTCATAATGCAGTATCAACAACGTTAATATTTTCTATCTTCATATCCTGTGTACCTGTCATAAAGCATCCCTTTTCCTTGGCATACTGGATATAATTGATAATGTCCCTGGTAATCAGCTCACCCGGTGCAAGAATTGGTATTCCCGGCGGATAGCACATTACGAACTCACCACAAATCTTACCTTCACTCTTGGCAATAGGAACTGATTTTCTGTAGCTGAAAAAGGCCTTGTTCGGTCCCATAACTATCTTAGGATTAATATATTCGTGGTCAAAAAGACCTGTTGCATCTCTCTCGTGGAGTCGCTTAATCTCTGACAAGGCTGAAATAAGTCGCTCAATCTCAAGGAAACGGTCACCGCCTGAAATAATTGCCAGAATATTGCCGATATCACCAAATTCAATCTGTATTCCGTAATCATCACGGAGCAGGTCGTATACCTCAATGCCTGCAAGTCCTATGTCTCTTGTGTGAACTGACAGCTTAGTTCTGTCAAAATCGTACACAGCATTGCCGTCTATAAGCTCTTCGCCAAATGCATAATAGCCGCCAAGAGTATTAATCTCCTGCCTTGCATATGATGCATATTCAATCATTTTATCACTCAAGACCTTTCCATATATGCTCATATTCTTTCTTGCAATATCAAGCGACGACAACAAAAGGTAAGAGCCGCTTGTGGTCTGGGTAAGATTAATTACCTGCCTTACATAGTCTGCGTTAACAGTATTCTTAGTAAGCAGAATGGCACTCTGTGTAAGAGAGCCGCCTGTCTTGTGCATACTTACCGCTGCCATATCGGCACCGGCCTCCATTGCCGATACAGGTAAGTTCTCGTTAAAGTAAAAGTGTGTACCGTGAGCTTCATCAACTAATACCAGCATATTGTGGGCATGGGCAATTTCAACAATCTTCCTCAAATCCGAACAAATTCCATAATAAGTAGGATTATTCACAAGAATTGCCCTTGCATCAGGGTTCTCAATAATAGCCTGCTCTACACTCTCAACAGACATACCAAGGGCAATGCCAAGCCTGTTATTAGTACCCGGATTGACATATACAGGAAGTGCACCGTTGACAACCAGTGCATTAATTGCGCTCCTGTGTACATTTCTAGGCATAATAATCTTATCGCCGCTTTCCGTAACAGACATAATCATAGCCTGCACCGCTGCAGTGGCACCATTTACAATAAAAAACGCCTCGTCAGCACCAAATGCCTGTGCCGCCAGCTCCTGTGCTTCTTTTATAACAGATACAGGATGGCACAAATTGTCCAGAGGTTTCATGGAATTCATATCCAGCTGAACAACCTCCGAACCAAGAAAATCTCTTAATTCCTTATTGCCCCTTCCGCCCTTATGGCCGGGAACATCAAAATGAGCTAAACGATTTAGCTTCTGCATCTCCAACGCCTTTGCTATAGGTGTATCATACTGTGTCAATGAAGTCTTTTCCAACTTCCTCTCACGCTCCTTTTTCCAAAATGTATCCTAGACTACTTGGTTATCATATTTAAAATAATATTGCTGTTATAAATAAATTCAGCAACAGGGTTGCCGCTAATACCGTTAAGTACCACCTGCGCCCATTCCATATTGGCAAACATATTAACTATGACAAGGGCAAGCCATACTATAACAATACCATACACCCCGCCTACAAGCATACCTGCAAACTGGTTAATGTCACCGATAATCGGAAGCTTATTAAGCAAATCCAAGGCACGTATTACAATTGCAAGTACAACCTTCATTACAACAAACAGAAGAATAAAAACTATGGCAACTCCCACGCATTTAGTTAACGCCCTGACTACCACATCCTGAGCTGTCTTAACACCGTCCTTTGCAAGCTCTGCAATATCAACTCCAAGTATGGTATCCTGCACGCTTACCGGAATTCCAAGGCTATCCATTACCTGTCTTGCTGAATTTTTAAAAGCATTCTCGTCGCCGCTTACAGGAGTCTCAAGAGCCTGCTTATTATCCCCTTCCTCCTTGTCCAGAAGCTTGCCGGTCTGGTTTTCAATTGCAGTATAAATTCCCGTATTGTCAGCAATATAATCATTAATAGGACCTGCAAGCAGGGCTGCAATAATAACTGCTGCCAGAGTCGAACACAGACTAAGCACAATATGTACAAGTCCCTTTCTGTGGCCACGCCACATATTAAATGCCACAATAAGCAATGTTGCAATAATTAATAGCATAAGTACCTCCCTTTAATTAAACTGTATCCTCTGTATATACTTGGAACTTACAAGTATATATCTGCCTCTGCTGCCTGTGGTTAAAACACCCTCTATCTGCATATCCAGCGGACCGTCAAAGAGCACATGTCCCGACATATTGATAATTGTAAGCTTGTTGGTGCCATACATAATCACACCCCTGTCGTCAAACTTCATAACCGAATATTCTGTGTCAAAAGGAACTGCGAACTTTTTCTTACCGCTCAGATTATATACCGTAAGCAGATATGAATCGCTGCCCTCTCCATTTACCGTCACAATTCCTATATATTCGGAATTGTAAAATACCTTTTCAATGTGACTGTCAATGCTAATCTCTGTGGCAAGCTTAGGGTATTCTCCCATGGAATATATACTTAAAATATTCTCACCGATTGCTATAGCCTTCTTATCTGTCATAAATGCCACTTCGGGAACAATTGTACTCTCATAATGGTTGAAGCCGCCAACAAGACGTTCCGTCTCATTCTGTCCTATTTCGGAAAAATTGTAGAATACAACATTAGTCTTCATACTCTCGCCGCTTACATACAGAAACGATGCCATAAGCTTGGTTCCGTCGCTTGTAACAGCAATATCCATTGGGTATCCGTCACCGGTCAGCGTTGTCTTAATATTATAAACCCTGTTTCCCTTGGTATCAAACATAGTAATATAATTGGCAGAAGCATCTCCAAGCACTGCAACCACCAGCCCCGTCGCCGTAACCTCAGCCTGACTGATAACCATTGCTGTATCCACTGAGCTTACATAACCCTTCTGGTCATAAATCATAATTGTAGTGCCGTCAATATCTGCAACTGCAACCTTATCCCCGCAAATGCTAATCTTGGGATTCCTCATAGTGTAGGTATAATTCCATATACTCTTCATATCTTTGCTGTAATAAGTTATACCATCACTGCTGTACTTCAAAAAGCCGCTGCCATACTCAGCATATCTTGTGGCAGAGCCCTCTTCACGCCCCATTGACCACACAATTGAATATCCGCTGCCATAGCCCATTGCTTCAGAAATAACATTATATAAAACAATTGCCAGCACAATCACAAAAACAACTGCCAGAATAACAGCTATTTTCCTTCTCCAGTGTTTTCTGGCTGATCTGTTACCCTCGTCAATAATTTCCTGACTTACGGCATTATCGCCTTCTTTAACCATTCGCAGATTATTATGAAGTTTTCTATATTCTCTAATGTCAGCCATATAAAATAAACCCCATTGTAATAGTAAAATTTAATGTCATTATACATTATACAATATTTACAAAATTTTTCAAGGAAGTTTTATAATCTGACCCACATATATTTTATTGGCATCCTGCAATTCGTTAAGCTTAATAATTTCCATCAGTTTTTCAAGGCTGCCATAGGTTTTTCTGCATATTCCCGCCAGTGTATCTCCCGCCTTGACAGTGTATGTACCGGTTGTTACAGGTACTGACGGCTGTGCCTGGGTTGGTGGTTGTGTAGGTGCCTGGGTCGGCTTTTGAGTAACTGCCTCGGTTGTTGCCTGGGTTGGTGCTTCGGTTGTTACTTCGGTTGTTGCCTGGGTGGTTGCCTCGGTTGTGGGTTCTGTCGGATAAACGTCACCATTTACCTCTTTTATATCTGTCTTGTTTCCATTGCTGTCATTACCTGTAAACTGGTTTGAAAGATTTTTTAATGCCTGGTCAAACTGGCTCATTTTTTCGTAATTATTCATAAGACTAACACCCAGTACAAGAATTGTAACCACCATAAAAGAACCCAGCCCGTATGCAAGGGACCGCGCCTTTTTCCTTGAACGTTCCTCCTGCTTTTCCTGAATAAGGGACCTGAAATTAGTAATTACGCTGTCTGCCTGTTTTGCCTCGCAGGAAACTTGTCCACGCATAGCCACAATATACTCCTGCATCAGAGGATTCCTTTCAAAAAACTGCATATATCCTGACTGCTTTTTTACCTGTTCCTCCTCCAGAAAATAGAAATCCTCATCCTCCTGTGATAAATCCACAAGGTACATAGTTTTCATTCTTCCGGCAAAATTGTCGATGAAAATTTTGTCGATTTCTTTTTTGCGCGCTTCGTCTATATCGTTGAAAATTCCTGCCCATCCTACAATTTCCATATCCGGAAAAAATCTGTCGATACTTTTGTATACCAATGTCCACAGACGCTGGCTGAAATAACTCTCACCCTCCATTGGGCTTTCCTCACAAAGCACTGCGCCGCGGATAAAATTGTAGCTTCCCTGCTCATCGTGAAGAATCTGTCCCATAAGCACACATACCACTCCACCATTTTCGTCGCATTTTGACTTCAGTGAATTCAGATATCCAACCACGTAATCCTCTATGTATATCCTTTTATCCTGCCTTACCTCTCCTATCTGCCTGACATTTTTTGGCAAATTAACAATACTTTTGTCCTTAGTTGCCGCATTTTCCTCATTTTTAATAATTTCTATCATTTGATACTCCCTTCAAAAATAAGTTACATTTTCAACTAGAGTATCACTAATATGACAATATTTTACGCAGATTTTGTCGTTGATTTTAAAAAGTTTTCTACACAATCTGACAGCCCATTAGGATTTTTTGTCAACGGAATTTGTGAATAAACTTGGATTTTCGCAGTAAAATAGTAAGTGGAGGAAATAAATAATGTTACAGTATTTTGATTCAAATTCATTTGAAGGCTTTACACGACTGAGTAAGGAGCTTTTAAATGTTTTTTCGGATAAGGCAACTAAAAACCGGCAGAAAGTTATTCTGTGTATTGGCTCAGACCGCTCCACAGGCGACTGTCTCGGTCCCTTAGTAGGGTACAAGCTGTCCCAGAATATCTATGACAATGTTGTGATTGTAGGCACATTAAAGGAGCCTGTCCATGCAATTAACCTTGTCGAAACCCTGAACCACATTAATGAAACCTACGAAAATCCTTATATAATTGCCATTGATGCATCACTTGGAAAAAAAGACCACGTAGGCTATATTACTCTGGGCAGCGGTCCCCTTCAGCCCGGTCTTGGTGTCAACAAAAAACTGCCCAGCGTTGGCGATATCCACATTACAGGCATTGTTAATATTCCCGGCGTGGCAGGAAACGTAATTCTCCAGACCACCCGGATGTCGGTTATAATGACTCTGGCCGATATGATTTACGAATCCATGAACCTTGCCATAACCTGCAACAATTAATAAATCCCTCATTGACTTGTAATTATATATATTATATAATCTATATAAGCTTACAAGTAAACGAGGTGTATTATGGAATTCAGAAGAATTTTTTCAAAAAAATTTATATTAATTATAATCCTGGCTTTTGCAGTTAATCTTGGAATGTTTATATATGCCAACATACCATTCATTGAACCATCCGCAAGATATGATGCTGCCATTGCCGACATTTCAGGTATGGACTACGAGTCCGCCCTTACCTACATCAAAAAGAATAAGCTGGCATCTAAAGATTCCGCTTACAAGGTACTTCGCGAGAACATCAACTACCTCGATGGATACCACGCAAACATTGAGAAAATCATTGCCAATTCTGACGCACTTAGCGAAAATAAGCTTTTCTCTGACAAATCCGCTTTTGCTTACAACAACCTGATGAAAACCAAGCAGGATTTCCAGCCGTTGCTTTCCCTTGTTCCAACTCTTGATAATAACACTTCCGTTGAGAAGATTTTAGCATACAATTACTTTCTTCCCATTACTATTTTATTAATGTTGCTTGTTATATACGGTATGTACACGGAACGGGACAACAGAATGTGGCAGCTTGTACATATCGGTTCCCACGGCCGCATACCGCTTATCCTGAAGCGCATTGCCATATTATCAGTTTTTTCACTGGCACTGATGATGCTTTTTTATGTGTCCGTATCAATAACTTCCTTTGCTTTCTTTGGAGGGCTTGACACCATAACAAATCCTGTCCAGAATATGTCCCAATACGCCAAATGTGCGCTTACAATCAATAAATTAGAATTATTGTGCCTCAATTTTTTGTGGCAATATCTGTCTGCAATGGCCGTAGTATCTGTGCTTTTTCTCCTGTTCACCATATTCCGCAACAAGAAAAATGTTGCCATAGGAGTTACTGCTTTTACCATTGTGGAGTATCTGCTGTACACCACTCTTGAAAGCCAGAGTGTCTACGGTATTTTTAAAAATGTTAATATATTCAATCTTCTGAATGTAACTACTATCTGCACCACTTACAAAAATGTAGGCTTCGGCACCATAGTGTTGCAGCTCGGTCTGTTTTTGATGCTTGTATTTGCGGCAATTATTATCACAAGTCTGATACTTTCCGTGATAATCTATGTGCGTATGTATCCGGACACCAAAACAAGTATTTTTACCAGAATAATTAACAAGGCAAATGAACAATATCAAAAATTGCTGAGCATTGCTCCTATCTTCATAAAGGAGATACATAAGACTATTTTTTCCGTGAAAAGTATCTGGCTCATCGCAGGCGTGGCAACAGCAACTATATATTTCAGCAGCACGGGTTTTATGCAATTTTCCATCGTCGAGACTTCTCGTGACACTGCATATATTGACCATGGCGGCAAAGACTACACCTACATAGCGGACTATACCAACCGGGTAACAGAACAATATAATCAGGCTCAACAGCAATATGAAGAAGCATATCAGCGATATAACAACGGCGAATTAACTCTTTCTGAGCTGAGCCGTTACAAATCCACCGCAGAATACTACAGCCTTGAGTATAGCTCTGCATCTGAATTCATTACAAAGCTGGTGTATCTGAAAAAACTCAGCACCCAACGGGGCATAGAGGGTTATATGATGTCAGACAGAGGCTATTATCAAACCTTTGGTAAAGATAGTATTCAGCGTGAAGTAATTATATTCATTGTAATTCAAATTGCTACAATTCTTATAGCCGGGGCAGTTGTAATAATTGAGAAAAGAAACGGTATGACGCAGCTGATAAATTCCAGCCAAAAGGGAAGAAGACGCACAAGGCTCCGCAAAATGGCAGCACTTAATGTTTCTGTGGGAGTTGTCAGTGCCCTGATGTTTTCCATAGATTACATAAATGTGCTCAATCATTATGGCGCACCTTTCCTTGATGCGCCAATACAGAGCCTGACTTTTATGGAGAATCTCCCATTGCATATCAGCATACTGCAATGGTTAATCATTTTAGTTGCAGCAAAGACTGCCGTGACAATGGCAGTCTCTACTGTAGTGTATTATATAAACACAAAAATTGGGGTACTTTAATCAAAAACTCTGTAATACACAGTGGTCTGTCTCACATATTTTTCCGGCGGAGTATCCCTCTTAAAATAGCATAAATTAAGTCCATCGGTCATATACACCAAATCCTTATCATTACCTGCTACTACATCATCAGTATTGATTATCTGCCCTATTGGTTCTCCCTCTTTGGATAACTTCTGCAAAAGCCTGTAATTATTAAGATATATGGCGTACTCATCACTAAACACATCGCAATTACCCTCTATTTTTTCCGCATCATAAAGTTTTTTAC
>JBJENU010000217.1:0-8662 GCA_051880355.1 Lachnospiraceae bacterium
GGTACGGCGATGACCTTAAGACTTGACGGCACAGATACAGCAATGGGAACCGTTATATATGATTCGGATGGTGGAGTGATTGTTGCAGATAGAGATGATGGTGCAGCAGGAACCGTAGCCCTTGTGATTCAGGGAAATGATGGAACCAATGACTGGTATTACAGCGTTCCGGTAGGCGGAACAACAGTTGTTACGGCAGAGCAGATTAAGACTGCCTGCGGCATAGCCACCTTGTCACTTGCAGATTGTAAAATCTGGCTTGAAACAACAATAGCAGATATGGCTTATGCCAAGATGGCACAGACAAAGGGTATAGAAATTATAAGCTCCGTTGAAGTTGCAGGTATGAAACCTGTCGGAGGCACAGCATTTAACACAGAAGCTTTATGCGCTACAGCAGGAATTGTTACTACTGCTCCTGCCATTACCTACACAACCGAAGTTGACGGAGGTGACGTGGTAGTAACAGGAATGGCGGACTGGAATAAGACATATAAAGCAACAGTTACACTTTCTGCGGACACTTCAGGAGATACATTATATGTGTTTGGAAATACTGTGTCAGTAACCGTAGATGGTGTGGCTTTGTCCGGTGACTTTACTCCGAACACAGACGGTACATTGACAATAACCAATGAATATACTACGGACAAGAGAAAGATTCAAAGCGTAAATACACCGACAGTACCGACGGGCAATATATTTACAAACTACTATGGCTATGCAGGCTATGATGATGTTCTTACAGGCGGAAGTAACAACGAACTTGGCACACAGGTAACAGTTACATTCTCAGATTCAGTGACACCTAACACACAAGCCATGGATGTGACCTGGTCCATTGCAAATGACGGTGGCGCGGCTTACGATAAAACACCGGGAGCAGAAAACACCTTCAGATGGACAATTACAGATACAAAAATTGGAGATTACAATCTCACTAATTGTTCGAATTATGATGTAGCTACAGGTACAATCACAGGAACGGTTACGATTACGAATAAAGCTGCTACCCCTGTTACAATCACAGGAACAGACAGCACAACAAAATATGCGGATACAACCATTGATGTATCACAGTATTTTACCATTGATACCAATGCGGGAACTCCGTCCTATTCACTTATTACAGGAACAACCGGAGGAACAGGTGTAGGAACGCTTAGCGGCTCTGTACTTACCGTGACAAGGACAGGAACCTTTAAGATTAAGGTAAGTACCGGGGCAAACGGAATCTATGCGGCGGATGAGAAAACCATTACACTTACGGTAGATAACGGAACAATCCGCTATACAGCTTCCGATTACAGCGGTACATATGACGGTCAGTCTCACAGCATCAATGTAGCAGTAGATTTCCCAACCGGCACAACAATAACCTACAGTACCGATGGAACAAACTATGGTTCAAATAAGCCTTCATTTACCAATGAAGGTACCTATACCGTGTACTACAGAATTACCAAGGATAACTACGATACAATTAACGGTTTGCGGACTGTAACAATAAATAAAAAAGCCCTTACCATAACTGCCGATGAACAGACCGTTATGTGGGGAAATTCCATTGACCAGACAAAATATACTGTGTCAACAGGCGGACTTATTACAGGTGACAGTATTTCAGAGATTACCCTTATACCAAGCACTACAGTCCTTACGGATAATGGTACAATCTCCATAAGCGGTGTAAAAATTGTAAATACTTCAGGTACAGATGTAACAGGCAACTACGAGATTACAACCGGCAACGGAGTACTGAAAGTTATCCATAACACTACCCTTGCTCCTGACAGCATTCAGGCGGTTAAAGTTAAGACAGCTTATACAGCAGGAGATATTCTGAATATAGATGACATAACAGTAACAGCCTACTATACAGACGGTTACAGCAAGACAGTGACAGGTTATACCACCAATGCGGCTGTTATTGATATGTCAACAGTAGGAAATAAGACCTTGACAGTTTCCTATACGGAAAACGGCGCAACAAAGACAGATGATATCACCATTGCGGTGAGTCACGACACAACTATTGCCCCTGACAGAATCGAGGCAGTTAAGACAAAAACAGCCTACACAGCAGGAGATACTCTGAATATAGATGACATAACAGTAACAGCCTACTACACAGACGGTTACAGCAGGACAGTGACAGGTTATACCACCAATGCGGCTGCTATTGATATGTCAACAGTAGGAAATAAGACCTTGACAGTTTTCTATACGGAAAACGGCGCAACAAAGACAGATGATATCACCATTACGGTGAGTCACAACACAACACTTGCCCCTGACAGAATCGAGGCAGTTAAAACAAAAACAGCCTACAAGGCAGGAGAAAATCTGAATGTTAATGACATAACAGTAACAGCTTATTATTCAGATGGTTACAGCGAGATAGTTACAGATTATACCACTAATGTGGCTGCTATTGATATGACAACGGCAGGGGATAAAACCTTAACAGTAACTTATGTAAAGAATGGCGCAACAAAGACAGCTGATATCACTGTTGAAGTAACCTACTTCACGGTAACCCTTCCGCAGACACAGACAGGATATACACTTACGGCAGATACCTTGAATGCATTGTGGAACGGCAGTGTATCAATTACATTTACATTAGCGGACGGATATTCCAAGACCGGAGCTTTTGCCGTAAAGATGAACGGAAATGCTGTTACACTGGATGCAGATGGCAGATACACCTGCTCGGGCGTAATGAATAATATTACATTTACGGTAGAGGGTGTGGCAGACACAACCGGACCATCAGCAGAGATTAAAGTGGCTGTAAACAGGTGGAGCAGCTTTTTGAATGACATCACCTTCGGCATTTTCTTTAAGGATACACAGGATGTAGTCATAACCACAGCAGATGCAGGAAGCGGAATGGATAAGGTATATTATTATCTTTCTGACAGCAAAATGACACAGGCTGAGGTGCAGGAAATTACCTCATGGACAGAGTACAAAAACATATTTGCAATTAATCCCAACAAAGAATATGTGATTTATGTAAAGGCAGTGGATAAAGCAGGAAATACCACATATGTATGTTCTGAAGGAATTGTAATGGATGATATCAAGCCTGTCATTTCCGGTATTGAGGATGGCAGAACATATTACGGCGATGTAAACTTTAGTGTTAATGACAGATACCTCAACAAAGTCTTTTTAGATGGAACAGAAATCACATCTGAGAATGGCACATACACCATTCCGGCAGATAACGCAACTCATACTGTTAAAGCAGTTGACAAGGCACAAAATGAGGTGAGCTGTACAATTAAAGTAAATTACAGCGTATTTGAAAAAACAACCTCAGGTTACAGCGGAACCTACGACGGAAAGGCACATGGCATTACCGTAAATGTGTTAAATGCTCAGGATGCAAAGGTTACATACAGCACAGACGGCGTAAATTACAGTGCAACCAATCCGCAGTTTACAGACAAGGGAACCTATAGGGTTTACTATAAGATTGAGAAGGACAGATATACTACCGTGACAGATAGTGTAATGGTAACTATTACAGCCAGGGAATTATCTGTAACTGCACAGGATCAGAATGTCATATGGAATTCTGAAATTGATCAGACAAAATATACTGTATCGGAGAACGGTCTGGCTGAAGGTCATACCATATCACAAATAACGCTTGCACCAAGTACCACAGCCCTTACGGACAATGGTACAATCTCCATAAGCGGTATAAAGATTATAAATGCATCAGGAACAGATGTGACACTTAACTATGATATAACAAAGGTTGACGGAAAACTTACTGTTACCCACGACACCACTCTTATCCCTGACAGAATCGAGGCAGTTAAGACAAAAACAGCCTACACAGCAGGAGATACCCTGAATGTGGATGACATAACCGTAACAGCCTACTATGCAGACGGTTACAGTGAAGTGATAACAGGTTATACCACCAATGCAGCAGATATAGATATGGCAGTAGTTGGCGATAAGACGCTTACCATATCCTACGCAACACAGGCTGGAACATTGACAAAGGATATCGCTGTTACAGTATCCAAAAAGAGTTACCTTATTACAGACGGAGCAGGCGGCAGTCACACAATAGGAAGTGGCAAAAATATGACTGTTACAGGCAATGGAGAGTTTGACAAGTTTGCAGGTATAAATATTGATGGCAATGCAGTTGATGAAAACAACTACACCGCAAGGGAAGGCTCAACAATTATTACTTTGAAGGCAGAATACCTTGACACCTTGTCTGTGGGAACTCATGCTATTGAGCTTGTATGGATAGACGGCTCTGCGTCTTCGGAATTTACAATCAATGAAAGCATACCTGTTGTACCTGAAACAGGAGACAACACTCCTGTGGGACTGTTATTTGTTCTTCTGATTGGAAGCGGCCTTATGGCAGCAGTCCTTGGCAAGAAGAAAAAATACATTGTAAATGATTAGTATAACACTAATAATGAACGGGCGGCAGAATTGCTGCCCGTTTGTGCGTTAAAAATTAAAATTATAGTAAGTATTTTTTGCCAATGTGAAGCAGTCAATTATCCTGAATCAGGGAAGCTGACATTTGGAGAAGCAATCCATTCAGAGGAATTATTGCTACAAGAAATAAGGGAAAACGGCACAGACGGTCTTAAGACTCTGGGGTATAAAACTATAAATTTTATATTTTTGTTGCTTATCGGTTTAGCGGCTGATATAATTGTAACAAAGGATTCATCTTAACGGAGGGTATTGATATGCATCTACGGAAATTTTCTAAATCATTTTTATCTGCTGCTTTGGCAACATTGTTGATTTTTACAACAATAGCGTTGAGTGTTCTTTCAAGTAATCAGCTAAGTATGGCTGCCTCCAAGACATCAGACAGTGAGAATTCTTCAATGATTGATAGTGTGATTAATCTGATTAGTGAAAAGGGTTCATCACTGGTAAAGGATAATTTGCCGACTGTTGGTGATTTTCTTTGTGCCCGGGTGCTTGATTATCTGGGGATTGACTATACTGACAGCTATACGAAAGAAATCAGAGAAGTGAATACTAAACTGGCGGAAATTCAAAAAAGCTTGACTGAAATTGTTAAAAATCAGGAAAAAAATATATCACAGAATACAATGATTGAATTTTTTAATGCTGTTGATGTGTTTGCAGGTACAGTATATCCAATCTATGTGGGATATAATAATTTGCTGATTGAAGAAGTCAATAGTAATTATACAAAGGAAAAGGCCTGGGAAGAAGAAAGTGATTTTTATGACACTTACTTAAAAAATATGTTATTCGGTTCCAGCACATCAACTGGAGATTTGTATTTACAGTTGAAGAGCCTGCTGGAAAAAATTGTATTGCCAAATGTTACAACCACAAATTTATCCCTGATGGATCATTATACTATTACATATGAGCATTTGTGGGCCTTTGATACACAGTCTTTTGCACCAAAGAGAGAATTTCTTGAATATGTTTCTACAACGGTGATGGAAGGATTAACTTTATATGCATTTCAGAATGCCTGTGAAATGAAGCGGGCAAAAGATATACAGTTGGGAATATACCAGTCAAGGTGGAAAAATATAAGTGAGGCGGCGAAGAAGGCTCTGCAATATCTTCAAAAGGAGATTAAAGCACTGGAGAAAGAAGAAAAAGAACGAAATGATAGTAATACAGTGCTTCATTATTCAACAGGTAAGGTGTTATCAAGAGAAATGTATGTTTCCAAGTACTATAGTGATAAAAGCCATTATACATATGTTTCAAAGACAAATACTACAAGACAGGGAAATATGCGATTTGTCAGAGTATGCACGTTGAATAACAGCAGTTTTGTAGATACAATACAGAATGAGTTTAAACAGTACAAAAAGAATTATAATAAGGGAGACGATTTTACAGTTGCCGAATTTTTGCAGACTGCCGGATTTACTTGTGCAGACTGGAATCATTCCATTTATCGGCAACAGTCAATGAAGCATGAGGGTATTTCAATTTCTAACGAATACTATAAATTTTATGTAAGTTACCTTGCGAAAAATGGAAATAGTGTCAATACGGCAAACTGGGGATATTTAAAATACAAGGTATTTGGTTCGCCTACGCCATGCTATAACTCCGAGAAATCATGGTCATATATTGCTTTCGTGGATAAAGACGGAGTTTTGCTTGGTTCCTACGACACAATTTACAGCGATAACGGAAATACTACGGTAGATGCAATATATTCAATGATTTCAGGTGGTTCCTGCGGTATGCCGGTGGTTTTTGGTAAGGTAAGGTGATTGTATGAAAAAAAGAGTGATTTTGATTGTAAGTTCTATTGTCGTTTGCATAGCTATTGGTGTGCTGTCTTTTATATTTTTGAATAAAAAGGATGATTCATCAGAAGCTTTTGGGGCGTATTGCAGTATGGAATATAATGCAGGCTTTGGCAATTATGGTTCCTTTTCAGTTGCTCTCGGGGATGATGGTGAGCTGGAAAGAAATTTTAATGATTTGTCAAAGTTTACACTGGGCGGGGCATTTACCGGAATGACTGTGGAGAATGTCAGCTATGATGAGGCTGATGAATGCATAACATTTATTTTATCAGGAAATTTGGCGGAAGGTGATTACGGAACCGTTGAAGGAAAAGGTATCCTTAAAAATAAGTCCGTTAAGGTTGATATACCAATTGCTAGGGCTACGGCATCATCACCTGATACAATATATGATAACCTTGACAGGCAGCAGGTTGAAATTCAACTGACGTCGGCATGTTTCAATAAGAATCTTTCTGCAGCCGATTTTGTTTTAAGCGGAGCAGCGGAAAATATGATAATAGAATCTGTTGAAACAGATTTTACGCAGGGTGAAAATGGAGAGGACATTTTGTCACAAAGAGCGGTTTTGACCATTGCAGGCACTACTAAAGGAACAGATTATGCATATATTAAAATTTCGGACAGTGCCACAACATTTAACAAACCTCTGGATATGGTAATATTGACAGATTTTTGCGGCGCTTATGTATTAAATGATCATATTGATACCTATACTTTGCATGATGTGGTTTATATTAAGGCAGATAATATCTCCTTTAATAGTAAGATTAGTAAAGATAACTTTTCTTTTGACGGCAGCCTGAAGGATTATGCTGTTATACAAGAGGTTGAGTTTGTCAATGAGACAATGATAGAGCTGCAGTTGTCTTTTCCGTACACATTTATTAACACCACAGACACTATAGGTTACATAAAGCTCAACGCTGATACCAATACTGAAGGAAAAGAATTGGTTTGTTCTACGGTTGTGGCATCACCTGATATTGAGTCTGAGTTAAAGATTGATGGACGTGACGTAAAAATTGAATTGACATTGGAGCATGAAAAATTTAATATGTTGTCGCCTTATCCGTTTAGAATATATTATCCGGATGGTAGAGAAATTATTGTTTCAGGAATTGATATTGTGGATTTGGATGAATATCTGAGCATTTCCTTTACACTTCCGGAGGGCTGCGAAGGTTTGATTTATTTTGAATTGAAGGATGCATATGATATCGTAAAGCCGGACGGAAGTAAGGAAAATATTACAATAAAAACGTATATATGTGTATAATCTACGTTCAGACATCACAATTTAATTATGGCGTTGCCGGAATGGAGAAATAATATGAGAAGGTTAGGACTTTCGTGGAAAAATTTTGTTGCTTTGTTTTTTGCAGGAATTATTAATGCTTTTGGCGTGGTAATGTTCCTTTTCCCGGTAAAATTGTATGACAGCGGTATTTCAGGACTGTCAATGCTTTTGGACCAGATAACACCGCCATACCTGACTCTTTCTGTGTTCCTGATTGTTTTTAATATTCCGATTTTTGTGTTTGGCTCAAAGAAACAGGGTTATTCTTTCACTGTATATTCTGTTTTTGCAGTTATAGTCTATTCGTTAACATCATTCCTTATCACTAACGTGCTGCCGATAGATGTTTCCTTTGTGTCACCTCTGGCCGGTTCTGATTTGCTTTTGTGTGCAGTATTTGGAGGCGTTATATCAGGTGTTGGAAGCGGACTGACCATACGTTTTGGCGGGGCAATAGATGGAATTGACGTACTGTCGGTGATATTTGCCAAGAAAATAGGAATGTCACTGGGAACTTTTGTGATGCTTTTTAACACCATACTGTACATTGTATGCGGAATAGTAATACAGAGCTGGATTCTGCCATTGTATTCAATAGTTACATATTTTGTCGGTGCAAAGGTTGTTGATTATGTTGTTGAGGGAATAGACCGCTCAAAATGTGCGATGATTGTCACTACAAAAGCAACAGAAATATCAGATGAACTTTCAAAGTGTTTCCAGTCCAGTGGAACAATAGTAAATGCCATAGGCGGCTATTCCAAGGACAGCAAAGAGATAATATATTTTATTGTAAATCATTTTCAGATAAACAGAATGAAATCAATAGTACACTCCATTGACAATTCAGCCTATATTACACTGCATGATGTTTCGGATATTATTAAGGCACCAAAAAAGTGATATAAATTACAAAAAAAGTGTTGAAAAATAAAAATTAAAGTAATATAATGGTAACGATGTGTGACATTATGTTACTATCGATGCGTGGCTCAGTTTGGTAGAGCGCTGCGTTCGGGACGCAGAGGCCGCAGGTTCGAAT
>JBJENU010000218.1:0-1975 GCA_051880355.1 Lachnospiraceae bacterium
AGTAAAAAATTGTTGTCAATAAAAAATTCTTACAATTCCTTGCACTATTTTTCCATATCTTTTATAATTAGGATAGGATTGTGGGAGTACTAAGCAGGTCACAATCCGTGGTATCAGACCATAACTTTGAGGAGGTAAATATGCTGGAGTGCAATAACTTAACCAAGAATTACTTTGCAGGCCCCGCTGTAAGCAATCTGTCAATCACCATTAACCAAGGCAAAACCTATGCTCTCCTTGGTCCCAACGGCAGCGGCAAAACAACACTTATGAAAATGATTGCAGGCCTTGTGAAACCCAATGAAGGCACTATACTTCTTGACGGAGAGCCTGTGACACACAGTTCAAAAGCTGATATTACATATATGCCCACAGAAAATTATTTTTATTCTTATATGGATATTAATTCTATCGGAAGATATTACAGGGATTTCTTTAAAGATTTTGACATTGACTTATACTATAAGCTGTTAAAAGATATGGAGCTTGAGACTGACACAAAAGCGAAAAATATGTCTTCGGGTATGCTTGCCAAGTTAAAGCTTGCCACAGCCATGGCAAGACGCAGTCAGATAACCCTTCTCGACGAGCCTCTCAATGGTATGGATATTATCGCAAGGGACAAAATCATCAGCACTATCCTTCATAACCGTGCAGACAATAATGCCCTGATTCTCTCCACCCACCTCATTGAGGAACTGGAAGACCTTGTTGATGAGCTGATTTTCATAAAGGGCGGCTGTCTCATTGAATGTGGTCCTGCTGCTGAAATCAAGGCTAAATACAACAATCTTTCACTTATTAACATTTACAGAAAAATTTATGGGGAGGCTAAAGACTATGCTTACCTTAATTAAATATGAATTCAGAAAACATATTGTTGTAATTGCTATTCTTGCAGCAATGATTACCTGTATACAGGGCTTTGCCATATACAGCATTTTTTCAGGTGAAAATGCATTTATAGCCCTTTCATTTTCACTTGTTATGTTTGGTGTTTTTGCATCAGTTATAATGATTTTTACTTTAGGTATTCAGTCCTACTCAAAGGAACTGGGCTCAAGAAACAGTTATATGATGTTTATGACGCCTAATTCACCTTACAAAATAATTGGCTCAAAATTGCTTTTTACCTTTTTTGTTGCTCTCTTTGCCACTATTATTACAGTTCTGTGTTTCTTCTGGGACTGGTATCTGCTCATTGAAGCCTCAGACAAAAGCACCTGGATAAAAATGGTTGCCCGCTCAATTGATGAATATTTTAACAGTTTTCTTAATATGGAGCTGTCACAGTTTTTAATGTCAATTTCAGTTACAATGATACTTCTGTGGCTTACTGTATTTACTTATATCTGCATTGCATATTTTTCAATTACATTAAGTGCCACAGCATTTTCCAACAGGAAAGGCAGAGGCTTTTTCAGCTTTGTAATTTTTGTTGTAATATGTGTAATTCTTGCCAAAATCAGTGCAGAGCTTCCGGATGCCCAGTTTGGAACCGGTTACATTCAGGACCTTACCGAACCACTCTGGTCTTATGTCCTTGATATTGCGGCCATTGCCGGCGCTGTATGGGGAACCGGATATCTTCTTGATAAAAGAATCAGCCTATAGACTTTGTGCCAATTCATATTTCAGGCGGGATTTTCATAAAATATAAAAAAATCTGAAGGTCTCTAAATGAAACGAATTCCTGTACAAGTAAAGGTAGCATTTGTACTGACACTTATGGTACTTTTATCTATCAACTGCTACTTTCTCCCTACTGCCCGCATTGTCAACGGCGATGTGGAATTTTACGATTTAATCAAATGCAGCCAGTGCGGCAAGCGCAACCTGCCAATCTACCGTGTCAAAACCGATGCCCCAAAAATTGCCTTAACCTTTGATGCGGCATGGGGCAATGAAGATACCACGCAAATCCTTGACATTCTTGATGCCAATGATGTTAAGGCCACATTTTTTATGACCGGCG
>JBJENU010000219.1:0-1965 GCA_051880355.1 Lachnospiraceae bacterium
GGCAGTCTGCGGGTCATAGTTGTTAAGGTAGCTGTAGATAATACCGGCGCAGTATGCATCTCCGGCACCGATATAGTCCAGGATGTGCATAAAGTACTCTTTGCTGTAGTAGGCCTTGCCTTCGGTGTAAATCATGGACTGAAGCTTGAAAGTTGTGATGGAGGTCTGGGTACGCCATACGGAAGCAACAGTCTTGAATGGGAACATGCTAAGAAGCTTCTTGGCAATGAATGCATTTTTCTCTTCATTGCCGGCCTCGGCCGGGTCAATCTGGAAGATGCCGATTGCATCGTCCTCGTTGGCAATGCAGATGTCAACGTATTCACATATTTTTGTCATAACCTCTTTGGCACGTTCACTGCTCCAAAGCTTGCCACGGTAGTTAAGGTCACAGCTCACTGTGATGCCTTTAGCGCGGGCGGCTTTACAAGCCTCAAGGCAGATGTCTGCCAATTCGTCGGAAAGGGCAGGGGTGATGCCTGAAAAATGAAACCAGGTTGCACCTTCAAAAATGTCATCCCAGTTAAAGTCGCTGCTTTTTGCAAGGGCAAATGCAGAGCCGCTTCTGTTGTAAATTACATTGGAAGGGCGCTGACTTGTTTTCTTCTCAAGGAAATATATACCAATCTGGTCGCCGCCGCGGACAATTTTGCTGATATCCACGCCGTACTGACGGAGAGAGTTGACAGCACTCTGACCGATTGTATGGGCAGGAAGCTTGGTTACATAGCTTACATCAATGCCGAATTCGGCAAGTGAAACTGCTGTGTTAGCCTCGCCGCCGCCATAAACAGCCTCAAACTGGTGGCACTGGGTGAATCTTTCATTGTCCTCAGGTGAGAGTCTTAACATAAGCTCGCCAAAAGTAATAATTTTGTCTTTCATAGTAATACCTCATTATTTATAATTCAATTTTGTATTATATCACAGTTTTTACATTTGTAAATGAAAAGTTGCAATTTATGGAAGCAAAAGCTATAATAAATGAAGAATGTAAAAGATTTGGAGAATTTTAGTTTATGAATCAACAGCAGTTTATTGAGAATATTAACAACCTGAAAGAATATGCAAAAGGAACCGGCAATAGGGTAACAATGGAGGATATTAAGCGTGAGTTTGCAGGGGAAGAACTGGCCGGCGAGCAGCTTAATATGATTATGGAGTTTTTCAATGTTTCTGAAGAAGAGAATGAAGAGCAGGTAAGTATATCCCAGGAAAAGTTAGACGAGCTTGCAAGGGAAGATGAGCGCTTTTTAAAGGAGTATGAGTATGATTTAAGAGAAACCTATCCGGGCATCAGGCTTTTTAAGGAAGTGGATGAAAAAGCTTTTGACACCGGACTTGATAAGGTGCTTGCGGTGGTCCTTAACACAGCTATGGAATATAGGCTGCAGGGCATCGCCCTTGCTGACCTGACCCAGGAGGGCAATTTAGTCGCATTTGAGCTGATAAAACAAAAAAATGATTTTTCCTGTGAAGAGTTAAAAGAAAAGCTGGCTTTGTGTTTTGACAATATGGTTCAGGGACAGAGCAGGCAGAACAGCGATGAACTAAAGACACTTGCAAGAGTGAACAAAATACAGGAGACAGCAGACCGCCTTTATGAGGAACTTGGAAGGAAGGTTACGCTGGAAGAAATTGCGGCAGAACTTAGCTGGTCCGTTGAAGAAGTTAAAGATTTGTCGAAATATACCGATGATAATTTAGAAAATGTATCGTATAAAAACCTTGAAAAATGAGTATAAATATAGTACAATATAATCAATAAAACTTACAGATATCTGGAGTGTTCGCCAACCTATTATTTTGAACCTACATTTCGTTGAAAGGGATTCCTACATCTGTATGCTAATGTCAGGGCTCCTTAGCCATAGGCTATGCCAGTGGAAGACAGCGGTATACGTGCGGTTGCCCACCTGGCTTTGCTAGGCGTCGAAGTTATGGGAAACGGCACTCCGGATTTTT